>DASTZM010000533.1:0-5506 GCA_035764305.1 Chloroflexota bacterium
ACCCACCATTGCCTCCGGTCAGCGACCTCGTATTGGTACTAGAGTTGGCGGGTCCGGTACGCCACATTACGCGGCTTCTGGCCAACATGACCTGCGACGATGCGGACCCGGTCCTGCGTCATTTCCCGACGGGTGTCACGCATCGTCGCATCCGGGCGCCGCGAGCCCGCTCCCTTCCACCCGAGTCTGACCCGCCCGCGCGGCCCTGAGTCCGCACCGCCCCACACGACGGAGTAGGACTTGAGGCGGAAGTTAGGAGTCCCGCCGAACCAGTCGAAGACCGCGTAGTTGTTGCCGAGGCGCGATGAGATGACCTTCGATCCCGAACTCGCGCCGGACCTGGTTGGCAGGGTGTTCGGGGAGATCGAGATCGATCAGTGGGACGGACCGTCCGTCCATCTGCCGGACAAGGAGGCACTTCGCCGCTACGTCGCCGCGTAGGGCGTGCCGCCCGGTCGCGCGGCGGAACTCGCCCGCCGCCATGCCGACCGCGTATCGCTCGACCTCACGAAGCGCGGCGCGGTCGTCTACGGACGTAAGACCACTCGCCGGTAGTACGAGAGGCGACACCAGCATAAGGTCGGGCGAGAGGCCGCCGTCCACCGCGCCGTCTACAGACAACGGCCACGCAGAGCGGCCATTGCCCGCTGTGTTATCAGCGATGTACTTGACGTCTGGGTTGTCTGTGATTATGATGCAATCAGGGGGTGTTCTCCATGACGAACCTCGCTGAACGGCTCGAGCGGCTCGAGCGGCTGATGGGGGTAGGGGCCGGTGCTGCTGGTGATGGCGGTTTTCCCGGTCAGACCGGCGGGGCTCCGGCCGATGCTGCGACCGCGCCGGCCCAGCTAAGCGCCGCGTGGAAGGGGCACGCCTTCACCGGATGGATGAAGGCCCACTTCGATCCGGGCCACGTGCTCGTCGCCATCGGCGTGAAGACCGACCAAGGTGGCTGGAACTCGTTCGTGCAGCGCGGCGCCGGCAAACCCCTCAGGAGGTCCCAGCTGGCGAGCGCGGCTGCGTTGTGCCAGGCGCTCAGCAGCGAGGCCAGACTGGCGATCCTGAACGAACTCGTGCTGGGTGACCGCACGACGGCCGAGCTAATGGAGTCGGCGGGCCTGGATCGCGGCCAGCTCTACCACCACCTGCGTGACCTCTTCGTGCAGGGCCTGGTCGAGCAGCCCGAGCGCGGGCGCTACGCGGCGACACCTCGCGGCCGATCTACCTTTTTTGCCGCGTGCGTCCTGCCCAATGCCGGGGACGCCACTGACAAAGCGCGGGCCCTCGACCTCAGCGATCCGGACGCGGCAGAGCCTCCCGGCAACCGGTGATCCACGCCCGAACGTGCGAGAGCGCCAGCACATGTGCGCGCGTCTGCCGACTGAGTGGGCCGACGACGGCACGGTAGACCTCGGCCGCGGGCGCTGCTCTATGCGCGTAGGGTGTCCAGGAGCGAGAGGTAGTGGCGGGCGGCTTCGGCGGAGGCGCCGAGGTACTCGTCGGCGTCCTGGGCGCGCATTAGTAGGAGGGCGCGGAGGGCACGGCGGCGCGTGGGGTCGGCGGCGCGGTGGCGGAACTCGGCTTCGAGTGGGGGGTGGTGGGCGGCGGTCGGAATGAGGAGGCGCTCGACTAGCTCGGCGTCGGAGACGGTGTCCGGGGGCTCTGCGCTGTGGCGGTCGGTTGGGCGGTCGCTCAGAGGGTGCCTCGGAAGAGTCTTGCGCTGTCGGGGCGGTAGGTGGCGTCGCGCTCGATGGACTCGAGCCAGGCGGCGATGTCGGGGTCTTGCTGGCGGAGCCAGCCGAGGTAGGTGGCGCGGAGGTCGCGGGCGATCTCGGGCTTCTCGCTGCGCAGGTCGACGGCCTGGGCGGGGTCTTGCGGCAGGAAGTGGAGGCGCTCTTTCTCGGGGGAGCCGGGCCAGTACTGGTAGCTCCACTCGGCGGTGGTGATGGTGGTGGGAGTGACCTCGCCGGCGAGGAGGGGGTAGCGGCTGGTGAAGGTAACCTCCCGCGCGGCGGGGCCGCCGGTGGCGACGGGGAGGAGGGAGTGGCCCTGGGAGCCGGGGAGCTCGGCGCCGGCGAGGTCGAGGATGGTGGCGGTAACGTCCACGGGCTGGACCGGACTGGCGACCCGAGAGCCGGCGAGGATCCGGTCGGGGAGACGCACGGTAAGGGCAGTACGGGCGATGCCTTCGTAGAGCCAGAGCAGCTCGCGGAAGGGTTTTCCCTGCAGGCCGTGGTCGCCGAAGTAGTGGCCGTGGTCGGAGAGGTGAATGACGAGCGTGTCGTCGCGGTAGCCGAGGTGGTCGACCTGCTCGAGCAGGCGGCCGAACCACTTGTCGACCATCGAGATCTCGGCGGCGTAGAGCGCCTTGACCTGCTGGCGCTCGCGCTCGGTCATGTAGTCGGCGCGCCCGTAGTTGGCATGGGCGAGCACTTCGCCGTCGTAGCCGGGGTCGTACCAGTCGGTGTAGTGCTGGGGGGCGTCCCACGGCTCGTGGGGGTCGAAGGTGTCGAGCCAGAGGAAGAATGGCTTACCGGTTTTGGCCTCGCGGTGCTGCTGGAGCCAGGCAATACCCGAGCGGAGCGTGCGCGGCGCGTAGTGGTCTTCCTCGGACTGCCAGTGGGCGCGGTTGCGGAGGTGCTGGCGGTAGCCGGCGCCGTTGCCGCGCAGCTTTTCCGGGGCGCAGCCGAGATCATGGATGACGATGCGCGGGTCGTTGAGAACACGGTCGCCTTCCTGACCGCGGTGCCACTCCCAGCCCTGGAAGCCGCGGTTGAGGCCCATGGGGACCTGGTTGGGAGTGTCGCAGAAGAACTGGGTGTTGTAGGCGGCGCGGTTCATCGCCTCGGCGAGGCAGGGCATGTCGGCGGGCAGGGGCGACCAGCCGCGATGGGGGAAGGTGAAGCGGCCGGTGTGGAGGTCGTTGCGGTTGGGGACGGTGGGGTAGGAGCCGGTGTAGGCGCGCTCGAAGACGGCGGACTGCGCGGCGAACGCGTCCATGGCGGGGGTGCGCGCGCCGAGCCCGAGGCGAGACTCGAGCGTGCCCGGCAGCGCCGCCGTGTCGGAGGTGCGGCGGTACCCGGGGACGTAGTCCGGACGGAGCGTGTCCGTCATGAGGACGAGGACGTTGGGGCGGGGAGCGGTCACGCGGGAGAGGCTACTTCAGGATCGGGTCGACCTGGCGCTTGATCTCGGCGCAGACTTCGCGGGCGGTCTTGTCGCCGCGCCACAGGGCGGGCAGCTCCTTGTTGACGATGTCCATCATGGGGGTCCAGTTAGGTACTTGCGGGACGATGCGCGCCACCTGGGCATTGTCCATGAAGACCTTCACGTTCTTGGGCGGCGAGGGCTGCTTGACGAAGACCTGCTCCATAGTCGACTTGCGGGCGGGCACACCGCTGCCGGCCTCGGCGTCGGTCTTCTGCGTCTCGGGGCTGAGCAGATGCTGAAGCAGGAGCCAGGAGCCTTCGGGATCGCGGCCGTTGGCCATGCCGAGCCAGCCCGACCCGCTCCCCACCGCGGTGCCGGGCGTGACGGCGCGCGGCCACACCGCGACGTCGAAGTTGAATCCCTGAATAGTCTGGCGATAGCGCCCGAGCTGTGCAGGGCCGAAGTGGTGCATAGCGAGCCGGCCGGTGAAGAAGTTCTGATCCATCGCGCCTTCGGTCGCGCGCTGCTGCGGCGTGGGGGCCACTTTGTGCCGGTGCTGGAGGTCGGCGAGGAATTGGAAGGCGTCGACGGTCTTGGGGTTGTCGAAGCGACTCTCGCGTCCATCGGGGGAGACGAACTCGCCGCCGAAGTTGAAGACCCACGGCATCCACTCCTGGAGTCCTTCGTGGCCGTGCCAGCCCCAGACGCTGACGCCGTTGGGGCTGTCGCCGCGCTTGGTGACGCGCAACGCCGCATCGAGAAAGGCCTGCGGGTTCCAACTGGAGTCGCTCCACGTGGACGGTGGGAGCTTGGCGCCGACGGCCTGGAGGAGGTCGGCGTTGAAGCCGAGCGCGCGGGTAGGGAAGTCGCGTGGGACGCCCCACACGTCGGCGCCGCTCGTGCCGCCGGGCTTGCCGTCGGCGGTCCAGCGGTACTGGTCGACGCCGGCCGCGAAGAAGTCGGAGAGGTCGTACTTGTCGCGCTTGACGTAGGGGGTCAGGTTGATCAGCGCCTTCTTGGTCTGGAACTGGGGCACGTCCCAGGGCATGATCTCGGCGACGTCGGGGGGTGTGCCGCCGGCGACGAGGGCGGTGAGCTTGTCCAGGAAGGGCTGGCCGGACGGGACGTTCTGCTGGTCGATCTTGAGGCCGACGGAGGCGTGCTTGCGCTCGAACTCGATGGCCTCCTTCTGGTTGGCTTCGAGCCAGGGGCCGGGGGTGGACCAGTACATCCACTGCAGGGTGGTGCCCTGCTTGACCTGGGCCTTGGGGGCGGACTCGCCGGCGGCGCCCTGCTGGACGCCGGCGCAGGCGGTGAGGGCAGTGGCAGCGGCGGTAGTCAGCAGCAGGTGGCGGCGGGTGGCGGGCGAACGGGTCATGGTCTCGCTCTCCTCAACGAAGCGTCGTGGTACGCCCCGCATGCTACGGCAAGCGAAAGGATTGCGCAAACGTTTCGCTGACCGCTAGGATGGGCCGCCCGCACTCGGTATGGCCGTGACGCCCAGCCCCTCAATCAAAGACGTGAGCCGCGCCGCGGGCGTGTCCACGTCCACGGTCTCGCACGTGCTCAATCGGACACGTTTCGTGAGCGACGCGGTGCGGGAGCGCGTCGAGCGGGCGATCGGCGAACTGGGCTACCGCCACAACGGCCTGGCGCGCAGTCTGCGCACGCGCCAGTCCTTCGCGATCGGTCTGATCATCCCGGACGTGAGCAACCCGTATTACCCGCAGATCGCGCGCGGCGTGCAGGACGCGGCCGCCGAGGCGGGCTACTGGGTGTTCTTGTGCAACAGCGACCGCGCGGCGCAGAACGAGGTGCGTCTGCTCGAGGCACTGGAAGAGCGGCGCGTGGACGGGATCATCCTGGACGCGGGCAGTCCCGACCCCGCGCTTCTGGCGGCGCTGAAGCGCGCGGCTGTTCCGGTAGTGCTGGTGGGGTCGCGAATCGACGATCCCGGCCTGGACGTGGTGACGGTGGCGCCGAACGGCGGCTACGACGCGGTGGCCTTCCTTCTGTCGAAGGGGCACCGGCGGATCGGCCTGATCGGAGGGCCGCCGGTCCCCACCGGCGGACGCCTGGCGAAGTCGGGCGGGTACCTGCAGGCGCTGGCGGAGGCGGGGATCGCCGTCGATCCGGCGCTGATGGTGGAGGGAGACTACACGCGCGAGGGCGGCCGGGCCGCGATGCAGCGGCTGCTGTCGCTCGACGCGCCGCCGACGGCGGTCTTCGCGGGGAACGACCTGATGGCGATCGGCGCGCTGAGCTCGCTGCGCGCGGCGGGGCGGCGCGTGCCGGAGGACGTGGCGGTGGTGGGGTACGACGACGTGCCCGAAGCGGCGGTGGTGTCCCCGGCGCT
>DASTZM010000534.1:0-11086 GCA_035764305.1 Chloroflexota bacterium
TCGGGTCAGCCAGCGCGGCGAACGTCTCGTCCAGCCGGGCCTCGGCTCCTATATAACCGGTCGGTTCCATAACCTACAGGTAATATAACCGCTGCGCCGGACCCTGTCAAGCCCCGGCACGGATCGCGCTAGATTCCGCGCATGACCAGCAGCCGCGCCATCTCTTCCGTCTCGCCGCCCCTCCCCACCATGGGCGGCGATATGGAAGGCCGCCTCGTCATCGGGAGCGGTTCAGGCCTCGACCAGCTCGATCCCTTCCCGGCGCTCATGCACGACGGCGTCCCGCCCCACGTCATGTTCCCCATGCACCCCCACCGCGGCGTCGAGATCATCTCCTACTGCCTCAGCGGCGCGCTCTACCACGAGGACTCCAACGGCAACAAAGGCACCCTCATCGCCGGCGGCGTCGAGCGCAACCTCTTCGGCCGCGGCTACTACCACTCCGAGCAGCCCGTCGGCGGCGAGTTCTACCGCGGCTTCCAGCTCTTCATCGCCCTCAAGCCCGAGGAGCGCGACCTCGAGCCTTCCTGGCAGGTCCTCGAGCCCCACCAGGTCCCCGAGGCCACCCTCGACGGCGCCAGCGTGCGCGTCATCGCCGGCCAGTTCCGCGCCACCCGGTCCCCACTAACCCTCCGCAATCCCACCTTCTACGTCGACGTCAGCCTCTCTCCCGGCAGCGCCCTCGACCTCCCCGTCCCGCCGGAGTTCGCCGGCCTCGCCTACGTCATCTCCGGCAGCGGCGCCTTCGGCACCCCCACCGTCCAGGCCGGTGCCAACCAGCGCCTCGTCTTGGGCACGGGTCAGGACCTCCGCGTCACCGCCGCCGAGTCGCTCCGCTTTGTGCTTATCGCCGGCCGCCCCATTTACGGCCCGACCGGCGCCTGACGCCTAACGACTGGCCGCCACCGCCTTGAACGCCTCGTCGCATACCTCCAGCGTCCGGTCCACGTCCGCCTCGCTGTGCGCGATCGAGATGTAGAACTTCTCGTTCGGGTTGACCAGCAGCCCGCGCCGCAGCAGCTCCATCCCCCACTTCAGCCCCAGCGCCCGGTCGTGCTGTTGCAGGTCCATCCACGTCTTCGGCGCCGGCCCGTCGATGAACCGCACCCCGAACACCGCGTCCTCCCCCAGCGCCTGCGTCGGGAATCCGTGCCGCCGCCCACTCTCCTCGATCCCCTTGCGCAGCCGCCCGCCGACCCTGCGCAGCCCCTCGTACACCCCCGGCTGAGAGAGCACGTCCAGCGCCGCGTTCCCCGCCGACGCGCTGATCGGATTCCCGTTCAGCGTCCCGCTCGCCCACGCCATGTTCGTGCGCTCCGTCCGCCGCGCGTCCAGCGGCGCCAGGAACTGCGGTTGCCCCGCGATGCACGCCATCGGGAACCCACCCGCCATCGCCTTCCCGTACGTCGCCAGGTCCGGCACCACCCCATACCGCTCCTGCGCCCCACCCCACGCGATCCGGAAGCCCGTCACGATCTCGTCGAAGATCAGCACGATTCCGTGCTTCTTCGTCACCTCGCGCACCGCCTCCAGGAACCCCGGCTCCGGCACCAGCACGCGCTGCAGCGGCTCCACAACCACCGCCGCCAGCTCGTGCGCGTGCCGCTCGATCAGCCCCACCGTTCGCTCGGTCTCGTTGAACGGCGCCACCAGCACCTGCTCCCCCACCGACGGCGGGATCCCCGTGCTGTCCGGCTTCGCGCGTGGGTACTCGCTCGGCACCGCGGGGACCGTCCCCCACAGCGCGTAGTCGTGCATCCCGTGCCAGCCGCCCTCCAGCTTCATCACCTTGGAGCGGCCCGTGTACGCGCGCGACACGCGCATCGCGAAGAACGTCGCCTCCGTCCCCGAGCCCGTGAACTGCACCTGCCCCCCGTCCTGCGCGCACGGCACCGCGTTAACGATCCGCTCCGCCAGCCGCAGCACGTGCTCGTTCAGGAAGTAGTACGTCGTCCCCTTCGGCAGCTGCGCCTCTACTGCGGCCGTCACCGCCGGGTGCCCGTGCCCCAGCAGCGCCGGGCCGCTCCCCAGGTGGTAGTCGATGTACTCCTTGCCCGCCACCGACGTGATGTGGGAGCCCTTGCCCTCCCGGATCACCAGGTTGACCTCGGGTGGCAGCGTGAACAGCCCCAGCCCACCCCCCGCCAGGTAGCGGTCGGCCTTCGCCAGCAGCTCCTCTTGTGCCGAGCGAACCGCCGTCGTCACTCCTTGCGCCTCTCGATCATCTCCAGCTCGTAGCCATCCGGGTCGGTCAGCCAGGACATGCGCGGCGAGTCCTCGTCCACCTTGAACCCCCGCGTCCGCATGTCCGGGATCCAGCTCGCCATGTTGTCCACCGGAAACGCCAGGTGCATCAGGTCCTCCGGGATCCGCGGCATCGGCGCCAGGAACGGCATGTGGCGCAGCGCCAGCGACGGCGAGTCCTTGTCCAGGCGCAGGATCACGATGTGCGTCCCTCGCTGCGTCGTCCACCGCCGCTCCTCGGTGAACCCGATCGCGTCTTTGTAGAACTGCGCGCTCTTCTCCAGGTCGTTGACGCGTATCCCGATCGACGTCCAGTGCGGCTCCTGCCCACCCCGCACCAGCTCGACCTCGTACCCGTCCGGATCCTCGACGAAGATGTACTGCGAGCTGCCGTCGCCCTCGGTTACGTTCGCGCCGTTTTTCTTGAGCGCCTCGTGCGCCTTGTGCATGTCCGGCACGGCGAACTGCAGCATGATCGCCTCTTCCGGGATCGTGAAGTCGTGCCCCTTGTACGCCCGGTCGGAGACCTCGATGTACGTCTTGGTGCTCGGGTGAGTCAGCACCGCGGTGTGCGTTCCCAGTCCCGTCGTGCCGCGCCGCGCCTCGCTGAAGCCGAGGTTGTCGCAGTACCACTTGCTCGTCGCGTCGCGTCCCCGGCTGCGCAGGGACAGATGCAGAAAATCGGTCATGCTGTACGCTCCTGACGCTCGGGATGATACGGGCGGAACCACCGGGCGAACGCGCCAGCGCGGGCGCCAACGCTGGCGGCCAGAGCGACGAGAGTCACGCGCTGCGACGCGCGCTCGCCGAGGCCGAGCTGCTCAACTCCGTCGCCGTCGCCGCCGCCGCCGAAGAGGACCTCACCGGCATCCTCGCCGCCGGTCTGAATTACCTCCGCCATCTGATCGCCTTCACCGGCGGCTCCATCGCCATCGTCGAGGACGACCGCCAGTCCCTCGTCATTCGCGCCGCCGTGGGGCCCTTCGCCGAGACCGCGCTCGGGCAGCGCCTCGTCGCCGGGCGTGGACGCAGCTGGCAGGTCGTCGAGACCGCCACGCCGTTCCTCTCCAACGACCTCCACGCAGAGGGCATCGCGCCCACCACGCCCGTGCGCTCGTACCTCGCCGTACCGCTCCTTTGGCGGCGCCGCGCCATCGGCCTGCTCGAAGTCGACTCGACCGAGCCCAACGCGTTCCTCGACGACGACGTTCGCCTTCTCCAGCGTGTCGCCGCCGCGCTCACCGGGCCGGTCCAGCTCGCGCGGCGCACCTCCGCCGCCCAGGCCGCCCAGGCCGCCGCCGAAGCCGCCGTCCGTGCGCGTGACGTCTTCCTCGGCGTCGCCGCGCACGAGCTCAAGACACCGGTCACCTCGCTGCGCGGCTACGCCCAGCTCATCCTCCGCCGCCTTGCGCGCGACGGCGCCGTCGAACCCATCCGGCTGCGCCAGGCCATGGAGACCATCGACCGGCAGGCCGAGAAGCTCGGACGCCTGATGACGCAGCTGCTCGACGTCTCGCGCATGGACGCCGGCCGCTTCTCGCTCGAGACCCGCCCCACCGACGTGTGCCACCTCGTCCGCGAGGCCATCGAGGATCTTCGCCCGCGCGCCGGCCAGCACCCGCTCAACCTCACCGCCCCCGACGGCCCCCTCACAGCCGAGGTCGACGCCATCCGCCTCGAGCAGGTGCTCGTCAACCTGCTCGACAACGCGCTCAAGTTCAGCCCCGACGGTGCGCCCGTCGACGTGTCGCTGCGCACCGACGGCGACGAGCGCTTCTCCATCACCGTCGCCGACCGCGGACCCGGTGTCCCCGACGATCAGCGCCCCCACCTCTACGAGCGCTTCTATCAGGCGCAGAGCGACGGCTACGCCGGCGGCATGGGGCTCGGTCTCTACCTCAGCCGCCAGATCGTCGAGCGCCACGGCGGCAGCATCCACGCCGACTTCCCCGACGGCGGCGGGAGCCGCTTCACCATCACCCTCTCCCGGCGCGCCGCGGCCACCGCGGCGCCCCGCCCCCATGCCTGACTCTGGGGCTGACCCGAGAGATCAGGAGATCGCCCGGCTCCGCGCCGAGCTCGAGCGCACCCGCGCCGAGACCGAGCAGCTCCGCGGACGCCTCTCCGAGAGCGCGACCGCCGAGCAGCGCCTGGGGCAGCAGGCGATCGAGCTCAACCGCTCCAATCGCGACCTGGAGGAATTCGCCTACGTCGCGTCGCACGACCTCCAGGAGCCGCTGCGCATGGTCGTCAGCTACCTCCAGCTGATCGAGCGCCGCTACAAAGGAAAGCTCGACTCGGACGCCGACGAGTTCATCGCCTTTGCCGTCGACGGCGCCAAGCGCATGCAGGCCCTCATCAACGACCTGCTCGCCTATTCACGCGTCGGCCACGCCGCCCAGAACGTCACCCGCGTCGACACCAACGCCGTCGTCGACCAAGCCATCGCCTCGCTCGAGCGCGCCGCGCAGGACGCCGGCGCTGCCGTGACTCGCGACGATCTCCCCACCGTCTGGGGTGACGCATCTCAGCTCGCCCACGTCTTCCAGAACCTCATCGCCAACGCCATCAAGTTCCGGGGCGAGGCGCCCCCCACCGTCCACGTCTCCGCGCGCGCCGCCGATGATCCCTCGATAGTCCAGCTCACCGTCGCCGACAACGGCATCGGCCTCGACCCCCAGTACCAGGACCGCATCTTCAAGCTCTTCCAGCGCCTCCACAACCGCAGCGCCTACACCGGCACCGGCATCGGCCTGGCGGTCTGCAAGAAGATCGTCGAAGGCCACGGCGGCCGGATCTGGGTCCAATCGTCCCCCGGCCAGGGCGCGACGTTTTGCTTTACCCTACCGTTGCCGCCAACCTGACGATGGCCGACCTCTCAGACGCTCGCCCGATCGAGATCCTCCTGGTGGAGGACAGCCCCGCCGACGTCCGGCTGACCGTCGAGGCGCTGCGCGACGCCAAAGTGCGCAACAACCTCCACGTCGTCGGTGACGGCGAGGAGGCCCTCGACTTTCTCCGCCGCCAGGGCAAGCACACCGGCGCGGTGCGGCCCGACCTGATCCTGCTCGATCTCAACCTCCCCGGCAAGAGCGGACGCGAGGTCCTGGAAGACGTCAAGACTGATCCCCAGCTGCGCCGCATCCCCGTCGTCGTGGTCACCACCTCCAAGGCTGAAGAGGACATCGTCAGGTCCTACGACCTGCACGCCAACTGCTACATCCAGAAGCCAGTCGACCTCGACCAGTTCGTCACCGTCGTCCGTTCCATCGAAGATTTCTGGCTCACCATCGTTAAGCTGCCCGTCACCTGACGCGCACTTCAGTTACACGCGCCGTCTCCGGCATGTAACTTGCGTCCCTTGCCCGCTGGATAGCTACACGGAGGCAAGAATGAATAACGGTGCTGTGCCGGTGGTGATGAGCTGGGGAGACGCGATCATGATCTCCTTCACTCGCGCGTTCGGCGACTTTATGGCGTTTATCCCCAAGTTCCTTGGGGCGCTGGTCATCCTGCTCGTCGGGTGGCTCATCTCCAGCCTCGTCGCCTCCCTGGTGACGCGCGGCCTGCGCATGGTGCGCTTCAACCAGATCGCCGATCGCGCTGAGATCGACCAGTTCCTGGCGCGCGCCGGTGTCCGCATGGACCCCGCCGCCGTCGTCGGCAAGATGGCCTTTTGGTTCCTGATGCTCAGCTTCCTCATCGCCGCGTTCGGCGCGCTGGGCCTGTCGCAGGTCGAGGGCGTGCTCGCCAACATCGTCGGCTTCATTCCCAACGTCATCGTCGCCGTCGTCGTTCTGCTCATCGGCGCGCTGGTGGCGAACTTCGTCGCCAACCTCGTTCGCGGCTCGTCGGGCATGGCCCGCGTCGGCGATCCCAATCTGCTCGCCAACATCGCCCGCGGCACTGTCCTCGTCTTCGCCGCCATGATGGCGCTCGACCAGCTCGAGATCGCCCCCACCATCCTCAACACCCTGTGGACCGCGCTGATCGGCATGGTCGCCGTCGCCGGCGCCCTCGCCTTCGGCCTCGGTGGCCGGGACATCGCCCACCGCATCCTCGAGGACTGGTACGAGAAGGGCAAGCAAAAAGCCAACCAGGTCTCCTCGACCCAGTACAGCGCCCCCACGCCAACGCCCATGCCCGCGGAGCGCCGCGCCGCGTAACCCGCTACGCCGGCCCGTCCGCCGGCACCAGCTCAATACTGATCTCGAGGTGCCCCGTGAGCGTTCGGTTCACGGGGCACCTCTCCGCGATCTCCGCCAGCCGCTGCCTCTGCGTCTCATCCAGCGGCCCTCGCACCGTCAGCCGCTTGCTGATCCGGTCTGCCCGGACGTCTTCCGTCTCGCAATTCGCGCAATCCTCGGCGTGAATCCGCTCCTGCTCCAGTTCCACCTCCACCCCCTCCAGCGGCCACCCCTTCTTCTTCGCGTACAGCTGCACCGTCATCGCGGTACACGCCCCCAGCGACGCCAGCAGCAGCTCGTACGGATTCGGCCCCCGGTCCTGCCCTCCATCCTGCTTCGGCTCGTCCGCCGTCAGGCGATGCCTCCCGGCCTCGATTCCCTGCGTCAAGTACCCCTGGTTGCGCACCCGTACGGCGTTCGACATGGCGGTTCCTCTCCTCTATCATGCCCACTGCCATGCAAGCATTTGAGTACCTGCGCCCGGCGGACCTGCGGACCGCCGTCGCGCTCCTGGCGGAGAAGAACGGAAAGGCCCGCGCCATGGCGGGCGGCACGGACCTGCTCGTGCAGCTGCGCGCCGAGCGCTTTCAGCTCGAGCGCGTCGTCGACGTCAAGTCCATCCCCGAGCTGAACGAGCTGCGCTTCGACAAGAAGGACGGCCTGACCATCGGCGCGGCCGTCCCCTGCTACAAGATCTACGGCAGCAAGGACGTCCAGGCCAGCTACCCCGGCATCATGGACGCGGCGCAGATCGTCGGCGGCGTCGCCATTCAGGGGCGCGCCACCATCGGCGGCAACCTCTGCAACGCCTCCCCCAGCGGCGACACCATCCCCATCCTCATCGCCTACGGCGCGCAAGCCAACATCACCGGCCCCGAAGGGGAGCGCACCGTCCCCGTCGAGCAGTTCTGCATCGCTCCCGGGACGAGCGTCCTCAAGCCCGGCGAGATCCTCGTCTCCGTCAAGCTGCCCGCCCCGGAGAAGGGGACCGGCGCGCACTACCTGCGCTTCATCCCACGCAATGAGATGGACATCGCCGTCGTCGGCGCCGGCGCGTGGGTCCAGCTCGGCCGCGGCGGCAAGATCGCCGACGCGCGCCTCGCCCTTGGCGCCGTCGCCCCCACGCCGCTCTACGTCGACGCCGCGCGCGGTGTGCTCGTCGGCACCGACGGTGGCGACCAGGCGCTCGAGGCCGTCGCCGAAGCCGCGCGCAAGGCCGCCCGGCCCATCACCGACATGCGCGGGACCGAGGCGCAGCGCCGCCACCTCGCCGGCGTTCTCGCCAAGCGCGCCGTGCGCGGCGCCATCGCCCGCGCGCGCGGCGAGCACCACCCCTCCGCCCACTGAGCCCTTAACTAACTAAGGAAGAGAGACATGGTCGCCACCCAGAAGTCGACGCGCTCCGTCGTCAACACCACCATCAACGGAGAGCCCACCGAGTTCATCGCCGAGCCGCGTCAGAGCCTGCTCGAGTGCCTGCGCGACATCGTCGGCCTCACCGGCACCAAGGAAGGCTGCAACGACGGCAACTGCGGCGCGTGCAGCGTCATGTTCGATGGCCGCCTCGTGAACTCGTGCCTCGTACTCGGCGTCGAGGCCGAAGGCGCCGAGATCACCACCGTCGAAGGCATCGCCACGCCGCAGGGGCTGCATCCCCTCCAGACCGCCTTCCTCGAGCAGGCCGCCCTCCAGTGCGGCATCTGCACCCCCGGCTTCCTCGTCGCGGCCAAGGCGCTGCTCGAGAAGGAGCCCAACCCCACCGAGGAGCGCATCCGCTTCTGGCTCGCCGGCAACCTCTGCCGCTGCACCGGCTACGACAAGATCGTCCGCGCCGTCATGCAAGCCTCCCAGATGATGCAGAACACCCCGGCCGCCGCTAACGGCGCCGCCACCAGGGCAAAGGCCAACGGGAAGGCCCACGCCAACGGCCGGGCGAAGCGCAACGGAAAGGCGTAACTCATGGCCACCACTCGCACCCCGGCCCCCGCCAGGGCCAACGGAAAGACCACCGGCCGGACCAACGGAAGCGCCAGCGGAAAGACCACCCGCCGCAACGGCCACGCCGCGATCACCGGCGCCAACGTCGTCCTCGCCACCGGCAAGTACAACGTCGTCGGCACGCGCCCCATCCGCCACGACGGCGTCGACAAGGTCACCGGCCGCGCCATCTACGGCGCCGACGTCAAGCTCCCGGGCATGCTCTACGGCAAGATCCTGCGCAGCCCCTACGCCCACGCCCGCATCAAGCGCGTCGATACGCGCCGCGCCGCCGCCCTTCCCGGCGTGAAGGCGGTCGTCACCGGCGCCGAGATCGCCGAGGGCGAGGACCGCATCGTCGACCTCGGCGAGGGCGCCGGCAACGTCAAGTGGATGCGCGAGAACATCCTGGCCGACGCCAAGGTGCTCTACAAGGGCCACGCCGTCGCCGCCGTCGCCGCCGTCAGCGCCCACGCGGCCGAGGAAGCCGTCAAGCTGATCGAAGTCGAGTACGACGTGCTTCCCGCCGTCACGAACGTGCGCGACGCGATGAAGGACGGCGCCCCCCTCATCCACGAGAACCTGACCACCGAATCGCTCGGCAAGAAGACGCGCAAGAAGAGCAACGTCGCGAAGCACTTCCAGTTCGTGCTCGGCGACCCCGCCAAGGGGTTCAAGCGCGCCGACGTCGTCGTCGAGCGCGAGGTCGACACCGCCACCGTTCACCAGGGCTACATCGAGCCCCACAACGCCACCGCTACGTGGGGGCAGGACGGCAACCTCACCGTCTGGTGCAGCACCCAGGGTGCCTTCGCCGTGCGCGAGCAGCTCGTCGAGATCCTCGACCTGCCGCCTGCCAAGATCAAGGTCATCCCCACCGAGATCGGCGGTGGCTTCGGCGGCAAGATCAACGTCTATCTCGAGCCGGTCGCCGCGCTGCTTTCCCGGAAGTCCGGCCGCCCCGTGCAGCTCGTCATGAGCCGTGCCGAGGTGCTCCAGGCGACCGGCCCCACTCCCGGCTCCTACGTGCGCGTCAAGATGGGCGCCACCAAAGCCGGCAAGCTCGTCGCCGCCGAGGCCGAGATCGCCTTTGAAGCCGGTGGCTATCCGGGCTCTCCCGTCGGCGCCGCGGCGGAGTGTGTCTTCGCCTGCTACGACATCCCCAACGGCCAGATCGACGGGTACGACGTCGTCGTCAACAAGCCCCGCTCTGCCCCCTACCGCGCCCCCGGCGCCACACAGGCCGCCTTCGCCACCGAGCAGGTCGTCGACGAGATCGCGCGCAAGCTGGCGATCGATCCCCTCGACTTCCGCCTGATGAACGCGGCCAAGGAAGGCACGCGCCGCATCGACGGGCCCGTCTTCAAGAAGATCGGCTGCGTCGAGGTGCTCGAGGCCGCGAAGCGCCACGCCCACTACCGCTCGCCGCTGCCCGCGCCCAAGCACGGCGGCAAGGTCGGGCGCGGCGTCGCCAACGGCTACTGGTTCAACATCGGCCTCCCGTCCAGCTGTGTGATCAGCGTCAGCGCCGACGGCAGCGTCACGCTCGTGGAGGGATCGACCGACATCGGCGGCACCCGCGCCTCGATCGCCATGCAGGCCGCCGAAGTGCTCGGACTGCGCGCCGAGGACGTCCGTCCCGTCGTCGTCGACACCGACTCGATCGGCTTCACCGGCGTGACCGGGGGCTCGCGCACGACCTACGCCACTGGCCTCGCCGCGATCGAGGCGGCGAAAGACGTCCTGCGCCAGATGAAGGAGCGCGCCGCCAAGGTGCTCGAGGGCAAGACGAAGGACGTGCAGTACGAGAACGGCTCGTTCTCGCTCGCCTCGAACCCGCGCAAGCGCATCACATGGAAGAAGCTGGCGAAGGAGATGGAAGACACCGGCGGGCCGATCACCGGCCAGGCCAACGTCGATCCCAAGGGCGCCGGCGGCGCCTTCGCCACCAACATCGTCGACCTCGAGGTCGATCTCGAGACCGGCAAGACCCAGATCCTGCGCGTCACCGTCGTCCAGGACGCCGGCAAGGCCATCCACCCGTCCTACGTCGAGGGGCAGATGCAGGGCGGCTCGGTCCAGGGCATCGGCTGGGCCCTGAACGAGGAGTACTTCATGAACGCGCGCGGCGAGATGGCCAACGCGTCACTCCTCGACTACCGCATGCCCACCATCTACGACCTGCCGATGATCGACACCGTCATCGTCGAGGTCCCCAACCCGGGCCACCCCTTCGGCGTGCGCGGCGTCGGCGAGGTGCCGATCGTGCCCCCACCCGCGGCCGTCGCCAACGCAATGACCGACGCGCTCGGCGTCCGCTTCAACGTCCTCCCCATCGATCCCGCCGCCGTCCTGGAGGCGACCGGCGTCCTCGCCTAGCCACCCATGGCGAAAGTCTGGATCCCTTCACTGATGCGCGATCTGACCGGCGGTCAGACCGTCATCGCCGTGAAGGGATCCACCGTCGCCGAAGTCATCGACAACCTCGAAGCCAGATACCCCGGCGCCAAGAAGCGCCTCCTCTCCGGCGCCAAGCTCAAACCCAACATCGGCGTCGCCGTCGATGGCGACGTCTCCCGCATCGGCCTCCGCGAACCCGTCCGCCCCACCAGCGAGATCCACTTCCTCCCCGCCATCAGCGGAGGCGAGGGGCAACTGGGGGTTCGGGGGCCTCGCTC
>DASTZM010000535.1:0-2379 GCA_035764305.1 Chloroflexota bacterium
TCGCGCACCTTCTGGAGGTACAGGCTGCCCAGCTGGGCGTGGATCGCGTAGGCGAGCGGGTCGGCGGGGTTGTTCGTGAGGCGCTCCTGCATATGGCGGAGCGCGGTGTCGGTCGCCGCGCCCCACGACGGTGGGGCCAGCGCCGCAAACGGCTGCGGTGGGACGGGGGCAAGATGACCGAGACCCACCTTGGTCAGGACAAAGGCCTGCGGTCCGCCGGCACGGTTGATCAGCTGGCCCAGCGTCCCCGCGGCCTGCGGGAACCGCGTCGCGAGCGAGATGCCGGCGACGGCCAGCGAAGCGAGGAAGATGATCAGTGAGGTGCGTCCCATGGCGGTCCCCCTTGGTGAGCTTCTGAAAGAAGGACCGGACGCCCGCGCGGGGGGCGGGCGTCCGGCTTCCAGTGCGAGTGTTAGTTGCTGCCGCAGATCGCGCGGATCTGGTCCGCGCTGACCGTGGCAGACTGCTGGAGCACCGGCGCGACGCCGATCTCCGTCGGGCTGGAGACGTAGCGGCCGAGCGAGGCGTCCGGGTTGAGATGGAAGACCTTGCCGCTGCCGCAGCGCACGAAGGGGTAGGGCTCGGTGAAGAACGCCTTGAACCCTTCCCACGGCGACGCGACGTACGGGAACGCGGGCAGGAACGCCTTGTCGTTCATGTCGACGCCGTCGCCCAGCTGCGTGGCGAGCGGATCGGGCGTATAGCTCTTGTCCACCAGCGGCAGCGTGGCGCCGGCGACGGCCTGGACCGAGATGTCCACGACGTCATCCGCCAGACGGCGGCCGTTGGGGTAGCCGAGCACGTCGCCGCCAAGCGCGGCCAGGCGGTTGCCCTCGCCGATCTTGGTGGGCGGCGTCGCCATGTTGAGCCGCATCATCTCGCTGCCGGTCGTGGCGCCCGAAGGCACGTTCATCGGCGCGGTGGCGCCGGGCAGCCCCAGGACCGAGCCCGGGATCCCGGTCAGGAAGATCGCCACCAGGTCGGCGCGGTCCTTCTCGGGCACCTTCAGGCCGTAGAGCGCCTTGAGCAGACCCTCCACCTCTGGGCGCTGCACGTACGGCAGCGCGCCCGCCGCCACATCCATGTCCGGGCTAATCGAGTTGAAGGCGTCCTTCAGCTTGAGCGGCAGGACCACCTCGTTGACCAGGGGCATCCCGAGGCGGGAGACCTGGACCCACTCGCCGGAATCGGCGCGGGCGTTGAGGTCGTTGATCACGCGCGTCTTCTGGCGGCTGGAAGTCGTCCAGGCGCCGATGACCGCGTTGGGATTGCCCAGGTCGCCCTTGGCGATGGCCTGGCCGTTGGCGCTGAGCTGATTGGTGGGGATCTGCAGCGCGATGGTCATCACGTTGAAGCCCTGCAGGCCGTCCACGCCGCCGCCCGTGTTGCCGGGGAGCTTGCGGATGCCGAGCAAGTCAAACAGCGAGAAGTCGACGAAGAACGGATCGTCGCGCGGACCGGCGAATACCTGGCCGCCGGTGTCGAGCTTGCGCACCGCCTGGGCCGCCACCTTGTCGTAGCCCTCCGGGTAGGAGCGCGGTCCGATGTTCCAGGGCGCGACGGGCTGGTTGGTCGCGATGTCCTTGCGCCCCGAGCCGTCGACGCGCGTGACGGTGTACGTCTGATAGATGTTCAGGTCCGCGTCGTCGATCGACGTGATGGCGCCCGTGTTGTAGAGGAAGGTGTTGTTGTTGCGGACCGTCGTCTTGAAGCGGAGCTCGTAGGTGATGTCCGCCTTGTTGTCGCCGTTGTTGTCCACCTTGATGGCGTACAGCACGTCGTCCCCAAACCGATAGAAGTTGGGGCCTGCCTGTGGCAGCGCCATCGGGTAGTAGTTGGCGATCATGGTCACCGTCCCGTTGTCCTCGGGGCTGGTGAACAGATAGAGGTCGGTGCCGTCGGCGGCGGGGTCCTGCGAGATGAGCGGCGCCTCTCTGTGGCTCGACGCGCCCGCATCCTGTGCGGGCGGCGCGATCGCCAGAGAGAGCGCCTCCACAGGCAGGGCGACCGCCGCGGTCAGGCCGGCGAGCGCCTGTCCCAGCGTGAGTCTTGGTCTGCGCATGTGGGCTCCTTTGTCTTCCTTCGTCAGGCCGGGTGGCCTGGGTGGTTACGTCTGGTCGCCCGGGCTGCGGTCCGCGCGCCCTTCCCCGCGAGCGGTGGGTACAGCGCCGGGCGTCCGAGGCCACGTACGCGGCACGTGGCGCGGTTAGTCGTATCGCTGCGGACGACCGCTGCCGCCCGCTTGCGTCGAGACAACCAGCGGGAGGAAGCGCGCGTAAGATAGGTCGGTGTCCTTCTCGCAGTCGGCGGCGCAGGCCGAGGCCGGGCAGATCGCCGCTGCGCCCGAGTCCGACGCGGCCATCCACACGTCGACCGTGC
>DASTZM010000536.1:0-3521 GCA_035764305.1 Chloroflexota bacterium
AGACCGCGAAGACCGCGAGCAGCGCGAACGCGGCGCGCGTCAGGAAGACCGCGGCGCGGTCGACGAACGTCTCGTTCCAGTAGGCGAGCAGATCCCCGCCCAGGACTCCCACCGCGACGCGCGCTAGGCCGGCTCGGCGGCGGGGCTGGCCAGCGGCGGCACCGCGATCTGGGTCAGGCGCAGCTTCGCCGCCGCCAGGCGCTGCTGACAGTCGTCCGCCAGCGCCAGCCCCTGCTCGTACAGCGCCAGGGCCTGCTCCAGACCGATGCTCTCGTCCTCCTCGAGCTGGGAGACGATGCTTTCCAACCTCGCCATCGCTTCGCCAAACGTGACGTCCTGCGCCTTCTTGCTCATGTGTCCTGCGTAACCAGCCGATTCGGGGTGTAGTGCGCCGAGCGCGTGACCGAGCTCACGCGCGCCGCGAGCGTCCCGTCCGCGACGAGCACGCTCAGCTCCTGGCCTTCGCACACTTCTGAGACCGAGCGAACAACCGCTCCAGAAACGGCATCACGCGCCACGGCGTAGCCCCGTGCCAGGACGCTCAGAGGACTCAACGCCGCCAGGCGTCCATTCAGCGCGGTGAGTCGCGAGTCGGCACGCTCGAGCCGCATGGCCAGGTGACGCTTCAGGGCCGCGGCGCGCTCGACCAGGTCCGACTGCGCCGTCCAGAGCTGCGCCTGCACCGCGCGCTCGGCGCGCGTGGTCAGTGACGCCAGCTGCCTCCGCAGCTCGGCCGCATCGGGTACCAGCAACTCGCCCGCCACCGACGGCGTCGCCGCGCGTACGTCCGCCACGAAGTCGGCGATCGTGAAGTCGGTCTCGTGGCCTACCGCGCTGACGACCGGCACGCCGCACGCCGCGATAGCACGCGCCACCGCCTCGTCGTTGTACGCCCACAAGTCCTCGATCGAGCCTCCTCCCCGTGCGACGACGATTACGTCGCATCCGGCGCGCTGCAGGGCCTGCAAGCTTGCCACGATCGTGGGCACCGCGGGGGCGCCCTGCACCTGACAGGGCGCCAGCACGACCTCCACCAGTGGGAAGCGGCGCCCGATGACCTGCTTCAAGTCATGGATCACCGCGCCCTGCGGCGACGTCGCGATGCCGATTCGCTTCGGCCACACGGGCAGCGGGCGCTTGCGCTCCGTCGCGAAGAGGCCGTCGGCTTCGAGCTTCGATTTGAGCAGCTCGAACTGCTGGTACAGCTCGCCGACGCCGAGCGGCCTGTGGTCAGTGACGTAGAACTGGTAGACGCCGTTCGCTTCGTACACGCCCACGCTGCCGTGCACGATGTACTGGCGCCCGTGCTCCAGCTTCTCCAGGCCCCGCGCCTTCTGTTTGAACAGGACGCACTTCAACTGGCTCTCGCCATCGCGCAGCGTGAAGTACGTGTGACCTGATGCGTACGTTCGCGGGTCGCTCACCTCTCCCCGCACCCAGCAGTCCGCCAGCGTCGAATCGTCCTCGAGCAGGGACTTGATGTGCCCGGTCGCTTCGCTCACGCTCAGGACGAGCGGCACGAGCGGGATCACGGGCGCCAACGTACCGGCGCTGGCCCGGAGCGCAGGCAGGAGGTCAATCACCGGCTGGCCCCGTCACGGCGCGGGAATCTTACGCGCCCCCCCTAGAATCCGTCCGGCATGTGGGACTGGTACACGCGTCCCGGCGGTATCCGCCGCACGCCAACGTGGAAGATTGCGCTGGTGCTGGCCGGGGCGGCGTGCGTGACGACGGTGGTGCTGTGGCTGATCTACGCCGCGCTCGCGCCGCTGCTCTTTACCCGCGTACCGGGCTGACGCCCAGGGCCCTACGCCGCGCTGCGGCCGATCTTGATCGATTCGAGCTTGAGCCAGCGATTGCGCAGCGCGATGACCACCGCCTCGGTCCGGTCGGTCACGTTCAGCTTGCGCAGCACCGCCGTGAGGTGGTTCTTGACCGTCTGGTCCGAGATGCCGCAGCGCCGGCCAATCTCTTTGTTGGAGCAGCCCTCCGCCACCCCCGCCAGGATCTCCATTTCCCGATCCGAGAGCGGGCACGCGACCGCCGCCTCTTGTGCCTGCGACTCGGCGCTCATACCGCTCTGCGCCAGGATGCGCCGCGAGCGGCCCGTGCTGGTCACGTCGCTCATGTGGATCACACACTCACCCCGCGCCGCGTGGCGCACCGCGTCCACTAGCTGACCGCCGCCGATCGTCCGCGGCCGGCACGCGCACGCCCCTGCCTTCAGGGCGTAGAACAGATCCTCCTCGGTGATCTTGTCCAGCAGCACCACCAGCCCGGCGTCTGGCAACCGCTTTCGGATCGCCGCCGCAAAGACGTCCCATCCGCCGCTCAGCTCTCCCAGCACCACCACCGACGGCTGCTTCTCGGTGACGACGTCGAGCGCGTCGTCAGTATTGGGTGTCTCCCCCACGACCTCCACATCGCCCGCGGCGCTCAGCGAGTTGAGCGCGCCCCGGCGGAACAGATGCTGGTCGTCGACCAGCATCACGCGCGGCTGATCCTTGACTGCCACCACCTACGCGAGTATAGCAGCGCCTACCGGTGCCGGATGAGCGTGGCCGTTGCTCGCGCCGCCACTCGCCGGCAGTGCCGGTGGGTCGACCCACTTACCGTGCGCGCGGATCAGCTCAATCAGCTTCTGGTCGGCGATCGCCTGCGGCACGCCCTTCTCGACGCACTCTTTGCCGACGTACAGGTTGACCTTGCCCGGCGCGCCCCCGACGTAGCCGAAGTCGGCGTCGGCCATCTCGCCGGGCCCGTTCACGATGCACCCCATGATGGCGATCTTCACGCCCTTGAGGTGCCCGGTCTGGCGCTGGATCCGCTCGGTCGTCTCCTGCAGGTTGAACAGCGTGCGCCCGCAGGAGGGACACGCGACGAACTCGGTCTTCGAGAGGCGCACCCCCGCGCCTTGCAGCACGTTGAAGGCCAGCCGCGCGCGCTGCTGATCGCCTAGCCCCTTCGTCGCGCCGAGGATCTGGATCGAGTCGCCGATCCCGTCGCACAGCAGCGCGCCGAGCGCGACCGACGCGCGCAGCAACACCTCGTCACGGTTCCCCGCCGGCCACGCGACCAGATGCAGAGGCAGCGCGTCGCCGCGCTCGTCCAGGCGCTCCGCCAGGCGCCGGTAGGTCGTGATCAGCACGCTCGTGTCCCGCGCCGCGACGGAGAGCGCTACATCTCGACAGCCGCGCCCGCGTGCGACGGCAACCGCTTCGAGCACACGATCGACCGCCCGATCAACGGCGAGCGCGCCGTCCTCAGCCTGCGGCGCAGCCTCGAGCAGCACCGGGCGTCGGGCATGTGCGGCGATCTCCAGCGCCCTGTCCAGCGGCGCTCCGGCTGTCGAGAGCGAGACCATGTCCGCTGCGCGCGCTACGTCTTCGATGTGGGGCGAGTCGGCCGGCACGCACACTACAAGCGGCAAACGGTCCGCCGCGACGTCGAACGCCGCGCGCAGCTCGTGCAGCGCCCGGACGTCTCGCTCGTCGTGCACGAAGAGCGAGAGAGCGTCGGGC
>DASTZM010000537.1:0-7215 GCA_035764305.1 Chloroflexota bacterium
AGGATATAGAGGAGCCCGCGGACGACGTAGCCCCACCGTGCGGCGCGCTCGAACCACGGGCTGCCGGCCGCATTCTTCGCGGTGTCGACGGCGTCCTGGGCGGTGTCCTTGGTCTTGTCCTTGGCCGTGTCCATCGTGTCGCTGGCGCGGGCGCGGCGGGATGCGGCGGTCACGCGGCGCGCCTCTCATCGAGCCGGGCCAGGAGCGGCGCGGCGTAGACGTCATAGGAAAGGAAGGCGATGCGCGCGATGGCCCACCCCAGGAGCGCGCCGATGGCCACGTCCAGCGGGAAGTGCACACCGATGTAGAGCCGGCTGAAGCAGAGCAGGAGCAGGTAGAGGACGCCAATGGGCAAGAAACGAGGCCAGAAGGTGGTGATGAAGGTGACCTCGGCGGCGGTCTCGCGCGCGTGGCCGCTGGGGTAGCTCGAGTACTGGCTCCAGATGTCCTTCCATTCCGGGTAGAGGATGCACGCGTCGGTCTGCGTGTAGGGGCGGGGTCCCCACGCCCAGATCCAGATGATGAGGTTGCTGATGAAGCCGATCCCGGCGATGACGAGTCCGACGAAGAGGAGGCGCCGCCACTGGTGGCGCTTGAAGTAGAGGACGTAGAACGCGGCGATGGCGTAGAGGACGACGTAGTTGTTGATGGGCTGATTCATGCCGGTCCACATGACCCAAAAGACGGGGTTGTCGGCGGTGACGCCGCACGAGAGACGGTTCACGGCATGGAACAGCGCGACGTTGAGGGCCACCAGCGGCGGGACGTGTGGGATGGCGATCCCGAACAGGGTGGTGGCGGCGAAGGCGGCGGCGACCAGCAGCGGCGGCAGGGCGTAGCGGCCGCGTCCAGCGAAGAGCACTCCCAGAGTCGTCGGTCCTCTCTGGGTTGAGAATGACTCGCAGGGTTTGTGCCAGGCCGAGTGACGGGCGGGAGCTTCCTACCCGCCGACGCGTCCCCCGATGCGGCCGAAGATGAGCAGCGCGACCGCGGTGATGCCCGCGAGGAGCAGGGCGAGTCCGGTGGCCTGCGTTAGGCGCCCGGCCTGCACCGCGTCGTAGATGGCCAGGCTGGCGGTCTGGGTGCGGCCGGGGATGTTCCCGGCGATCATGAGCGTGGCGCCGAACTCCCCCATGGCGCGCGCGAAGCAGAGGGTGGCGCCGGCCAGGATGCCGCGCGCCGCGAGCGGCACCGAGACGGCAAAGAAGATCTGCAGCTCGGAGTAACCGAAGGTGCGGGCGACGTCTTCGAGCTCGGGATCGACTTCCTCGAACCCGGCCTGCGCCGCGCGCACCAGGAACGGGAAGGCCGCGACGAGCGAGGCCAGGACGGCAGCGTAGGGGGTGAACACAAGCCCCTCGCCGAACAGCGCCTCGATCGCCTGGCCGACGGGGCTGCGCCGCCCGACGAGCACGAGCAGGGCGTAGCCCATCACGGTGGGGGGGAGCACCATCGGGAGGAGGAGGAGCACGCCGACGACGTCTTTGCCGGGCCCCTTGCGTCGGGCGAGCGCCCACGCAAGCGGGACGCCGAGCGCAAACGCGATGGCCGACGCGGCGAGCGCGACGCGGAGCGAGAGGCCGAGTGGGAAGAGATCGACCCCAAGCATCACAGGCCCGGCATCACTCGCCCGGCAGGACGAAGCCGTAGCGCTTCATGGTCGGGCGACCGAGGGGGCCGTTGACGAAGGCGAGGAAGGCACGCGCCGCGTCGGGCTGCCGGCTGGCCTTCAGCACGGCCGCGGCCTGCCGGAGCGGCGCGTGGAGTGCCGCGTCGATCAGCGTGTAGGTCGCGCCGGGGGCGCCGAGGACGATCGAGAGCGCGACGATGCCGGCGTCGGCGTTGCCGGTCTGGACGAGCTGGAAGGTCTGGGAGATGTTCTCAGCGAGGACGAGTTTGGGCTGCACGCGCTCCCAGAGGCCGGTGGCCTGCAGGGCCTGCTGCGCCGCCTGGCCGTAGGGCGCGTGCTCGGGGTTGGCGATGGCGACCTTCTTCACTTCGGGCCGCAGCAGATCGGCGAGCGAGGCGGCCTCGACCGGGGCGCCCCTGGCGGCGGCGAGCGTGATGCGGCCCGCCGCGTAGAGGTGGCGCGTGCCCGGCAGCACCAGGCCGGCGGCGTCCAGGTCGGCGAGGAAGCTCTGGTCGGCGGCGAAGAAGAGGTCGGCGGGGGCGCCGTTCTTGATCTGGCTGGCAAAGGTCCCGGTCGAGCCGAAAGTGAGGGTGGGCTTGCGCCGGCCCGTGCGCTCGTACTCGGCGGCGACGTCGCTCATGGCGTACTGGAGGTCGGAGGCGGCGAGGACGAGCAGCGGCTCACGGGGAGTGGGACTGGCGGACGGTCCAGCGCGCAGCGGGTCGCCACCGCAGGCGGCGAGCGCGAGGGCCGCGGGGAGGGCGAGCAGGGTGCGGCGCGACGACGTCGACATGGCGTGGCGCACTCAGGCGGCGATCTCGGCGCGCACCGCGCCCATGTCACGCACGTCGTAGCCGGGCAGGGCGGCGAGCTCGGCGCGCAGCGCGCGGGTCTGCAAGGCCTCGAGCAGGAGCGCAACGGCGGGGTGGGAGAGGTGATCCGCGGGGACGATCACGTCGAACTGCACTTCGGCCAGCGCGACGAAGTCGAGGTCGTACGCCTCGGCGGCGGCGGCGAGGGCGATGCCGGCGTCGGCGCCGCCGGTGGCGACGGCGGCGGCGACCTCGAAGTGGCTGGCGACGGCGCGGTCGAACCCGGCGACGGCGCTGTTGGGGACGCCCGCCTTGGCGAGCAGGCTCTCCAGCAGCGTGCGGCTGCCGGCACCGGCCTCGCGGTTCACGATGCGCACGCCCCGCCGGGCGAGGTCGGCCGCGCCGGCGATGCGCCTGGGGTTACCGCGGGGGACGACGAGCCCTTGCTCCCAGCGCGCGAAGGCGACGACGACGCCACCGGTGCCTTTCAGCGCGCGACGGGCCTGGGGCAGGTTGAACTCGCCGCTGCGCCGGTCGAGCAGGTGCGAGCCGGCGACGTGGGCCGTGCCCCTGCCGACCGCATCGAGTGCGGCCTGACTGCCGGCCTCGAGCCAGGCGAGCGTGCCGGGCGCACCGCGCGCGGCGAGGCGGCCAAGGTGGCGCCCGACGATGCCCAGGCTGGGATCGCAGCCCAGGAGGAGGGCGGTGCGGCGGAGCTGCTCCGAACGGACCAGGAAGCGCGCTTTGCGGGTGGTGGGCTGGACGGTGGCGTCGGCGCCGGCGAAGCCTTCCTGCAGCGCGCGGCGCCCGGCCAGCGGGTGCGCGACCCAGCGCCCGCGCGACCAGGCGACGACGACGCGCGTCTCGGCCTCGTCGGGCGGGAGCGGAGCCGAGGCGGCCAGCTCGACGTCCTGCTCCTCGGCGCTCTCAGGCAGCGCGAACAGGTCTTCCACCCGACAGCCGAGCAGGCGCGCGAGCTGGAGCGCGACGAGCGTGTTGGGGACGTAGCGGCCACCCTCGATGGCGCTGACGGCCTGCCGAGTCAGCCCGGCCTGGGCCGCGAGCTGGGCTTGCGAGAGGCCGGCCTGGAGGCGGCGGAGCCTGACCCGGTTCTCGGTCGAGGAGGCGGACGGGGCAGCGGCGGCTGCGGCGGCTGCGGCGCGGGGATCGATCACCTGCCGGCAGCAAGAATAGCAGTCACGATGACCGGTTTCCTTGCGTCACAACGGATCGGGCCGGTCCGGAGTCGCGAGCGCGGGCGAGGCTACACTGGCGTCGGAAAACGGATGGGAGTGACACCGGCGGCGATCGCGCTGATTGGCACCACATTCGTCGCCGCGGCGGTGGAGGTGGTGGAGGCGTTCACCATCGTGCTGGCGATGGGGCTGACGCGCTCGTGGCGGGCGGCGATCGTCGGCACGCTGGCGGCGTTCGCCGCGCTGGCGGTGATCACCGCGCTGGTCGGGGTCGCGCTGAAGGACGTCGTCTCCGAGTCGGTGCTGCAGCTGGTGATCGGCACGTTGCTGCTGATCTTTGGTCTGCAGTGGCTGCGCAAGGCGATCCTGCGCTCGTCCGGCCTGAAGGCGCTGCACGACGAGGAGGAGACGTTCCGCGAGGAGCAGGCGGCGGCGCGCGCGTCCCTCGAACGGGACGGGCGCGAGACGCGCATGGGGCTGGACTGGTTCGCGTTCGTCGTCTCGTTCAAGGGCGTCTTCCTGGAGGGGCTGGAGGTGGTGTTCATCGTGATCACGTTTGGCCTGGCGGCGGCGAACAGCACGACGGCCCGCGTCGAGAACGGCATGGCGGTGGCGGCGGTGGGGGCAGCGCTGGCGGCGGTGATCGTGATGCTCGCGGGGGCGCTGGCGCACAAGCCGCTGTCGGCCGTGCCCGAGAACACGATGAAGTACGCGGTGGGGCTCTTGCTGTCGACCTTTGGGACGTACTGGACCGGCGAGGGGTTGGGCTACTTCTCTCCCAGCCACGAGAGCTTCCACTGGTATGGCGGCGGGGGCGACGCGCCGTGGCCGCTGGTGGGGGTGTTCCTGGCGTGGCTGGTGCTATCGCGCCTGGCGGTGGCGGGGCTGCGCCGGCTGCCGAGCGCGCAGAAGGCGCTCGCGGCGCGCCAGGCGCGCGAGGCGACGGCCACCGCGGGAGCGGCAGGAGCGGAGGGAGCAACGGCGTGAGGCTCGTCACCGGCTTATTCCGCTTCTGGTTCGACTTCGTGGTCGGAGACGCGTGGGAGATCGCGGCGGGCATCGTCGTGGTGATCGCGATCGGGGCGCTGCTGGCGGCGAGCGAGGCGCTGGGGGAGGAGCAGCTGACGCTGCTGGTGGGAGCCGGGTTCGTGCTGGTGGTGGGGGCGAGCCTGTACTTCGAGGCGCGGCGTCGCGCGCGAGCGGCGTAACCGCGCGAGCCGCCCAAGAAACCGAATCGGGTGTTGGCCGGGGCGCGGCAGTGGGCGCGGCGGGTCAAGCGCGACACGTACGCGCTGTTCCTGGCGGTGCGCGATCCGAGGACGCCGTGGTACGCGAAGGTGGTGGCGGCGTGCGTGGTGGCGTACGCGTTCAGTCCGATCGACCTGATCCCGGACTTCATCCCGGTGCTGGGGTACCTGGACGACGTGATCATCGTCCCGCTGGGCATCCTGCTGGCGCTGCGGCTGGTCCCGCCCGACGTGATGGCGGAGTGCCGCGCGCGCGCGGAGGAGAACCGGCCGGCGACTAAGCCGCGCACGTACGCCGGGGCCGCGTTGGTGGTGGCGGTGTGGCTGCTGCTGGCGGCGCTGGCTGGGCGGTGGCTGCTGGGCGTGACCGGCGCGATCTGACGGGGCGGCGGGGCCGGTTGGGTATCGTTGCCCGACCATGACAACCATCGCACTGGTGGGCTGCGCCCACATCCACACACCGGGGTTCATCAAGAAGATCCAGCAGCGCGCGGGCGTCCGCGTGAAGAGCGTGTGGGACCACAACCGCACGCGCGGCGAGCGGCGCGCGGCGGAGCTGGGATCGCGGTTCGTCGCGGACGCGGGGGAGGTGTGGGGGGACGGCGACGTGGAGGCGGTGGTGATCTGCTCGGAGACGGACCGACACCAGGCGCTGGTCAGCGCGGCGGCGGACGCGAAGAAGGACATGTTTGCCGAGAAGCCGCTCGGGATCGGGGCGAAGGACAGCTACGCCATGGCGGCGGCGATCGAGAAGGCGGGCGTGAAGTTCCAGACGGGCTACTTCCAGCGCGGAGAGCCGACGAACCTGTGGCTGAAGGAGCAGATTCAGGGCGGCACGTTCGGCACGATCACGCGGGTGCGGGGCAGCAACTGCCATGGCGGCGCGCTGGGGGGCTGGTTCGATCCGCAGACCGAGAAGGTGGAGGCCGATTGGCGCTGGATGGCGGACCCCAAGGTGGCGGGAGTGGGGGCGTTCGGCGATCTGGGCACGCACGCGCTGGACATCCTGCTGTGGTGGCTGGGCGAGGTGGAGCGCGGCACGGCGCAACTGGATCCGGTGACCAATCGCTACGACGGCTGCGACGAGACGGGCGAGGGGCTGTTCCGCTTCAAGAGCGGGACGATCGGCACGCTGGCGGCGGGGTGGGTGGACGTGGCCGACCCGGTGAAGTACGTCGTGAGCGGGACGGAGGGGCACGCCGCGGTGGTGAACGGGCAACTCTTCGTGAGCAGCAAGAAGCTGGGATCAGACTGCAAGCAGCCGTGGACCGACCTGCCGGAGCGGAAGCCGGCAGGCTTCGACGCCTTCCTCGATTACGTCGAGGGGAAGGATGCGACGCTGGTGCAGGTGCGCGAGGCGGCCTACCGCGTGGCGGTGATGGAGGCGCTCTACGAGGGCGCGCGGCGCGGCGGCTGGGCCGAGGTGAAGGGGGGCTAGCGCGCCGCGGTCGCTGTGGTCATCGCGAGAAAAATTCACGTGACGGGGCTAGTACGAACGTACTACTGACCTTCTTCTTGTTCAGAGGCCCGATTAGGGTCTCACGTGCGTCGATTTCTCCTGGCGGTGGTCGTGTGCGCAGCGGTGGCGTGCGGGCCGGCGGTGCCGTGGGCGGCACACAGTAGCGCGAGGGACGGGCAGACCCGCGCGGCGGTGGAACGGGCGGTGGCGGCGCTGGCGGAGCGGGGGAGCGCCTGGCCAGGCACGGAGGGCGGTGACGACGGCTGGCTGCCGGCCGACTACACGCTGACCATTGCGCGCGATGGGTCGTGGACGCTCGATGAGACGGTCGTGCCCGAGATCGATCCGCTGCTGGCGCCGATGGGGAACCAGGCGCCGCCCGCGGCGGGTGGCGCGACGGCGGGATGGTCGCTTTTCCCGGGACTGCGACCGGTAGTGCCCATCGCTCTGCCCGTCGCCCCGGCCGTCCGGGACGCACCGGCCGCTCCGGCGGCGTCGCCGGTCCGGGCGGAGGGCAAGGCGCCGATGGTGCAGATCCGTGCCAACGGCCCGGCGGCGATCACGATGGACCAGATCCTGGCCAACGCGAAGCGTCTGGTGGGCGTGCCGTACGTGTGGGGCGGCAACAGCGAAAGCGGGCTGGACTGCTCGGCCTACGTCAGCAAGGCGTGGGGCGTGGGCCGGTACACGACGGACTCGATCGCGGCGGTGTCGTTCAAGATCCCGAAGGACGAGCTGCTGCCGGGCGACATCATGAACCTGACGACGCGCGAGGACCCGGGCGGCTACGGCCACGTGCGACTCTTCGCGGGGTGGGCGAACGCCGACCGGACGCGGATGTGGGTGTACGAAGAGACGCCGCCGCGCTCGC
>DASTZM010000538.1:0-19778 GCA_035764305.1 Chloroflexota bacterium
CGCAGCGAGGCCAAGCTCGAAGCGCAGGTCTCCCATATGCGCACCCTGTTCGAGCGCGAGGCGGCCGCGATGGGGGCGCGCGCCGAAGTGACTGTGACGCGCAGCTACGGCGCCATCGACGTGCCGCCCGATTCTCGTCTGATTGCGTCGCTCGAAGCAGCCGTACGCCGCGCCGGTCTCGAGCCGCGACTCCTCCCGACGGGCGGCGGCAGCGACGCCAACGTCATGAACGACAAGGGAGTCGAAGCGGTCAACCTGGGAGCGGGCTACCGGGACATGCACTCCACCGGCGAAAGCATCGCCGTCGCGGACCTCGTCCACCTGACCGAAGTCTGCCTGGAAGTGGTCACCCACCCGTAGCGCCCAACAACCCGTGCGAGCGGCCGGTCGCCGCCGCTCGTCGTCGGACCGAACCACCAGAAACACGCGTCTGGCCGGCGCGTTGGAACCTCCGACAACCGCGGGGCAGCAGCCCGCGGCATCCACGGAGGTTGGCACTGCATGGCCCAGACGCTGGAGCGTCCGCGTATCCGCGAACCGAAGATCGTCACGGTGCCCGCGGGCAGTCCGACACCCCCGGCGGCCGCGGCCACGTCGCCGCTCGTCGAGTCCTTCCTGCGGCACCTGGAGGCGGAGAAGCGCTTCAGCGGCAACACGCTGAGCGCCTACCGCAATGACCTGCGCCAGCTGCACGCCTATCTCAACGAGCAGGGCGTGAGCCCGCTCACCGCCGACCGCGGCGTTATCACCGGCTTCGTCGTGCGGCTGGCCGAGCGCGCCTACTCCGCTGCCTCTCGCGCGCGCAAGCTCGCGGCGGTCAAGTCGTTCTTCGGCTACCTCTGCGCCGCCGGCAAGATCGCCGTCAACCCCGCCGTGGGCATCGGCTCGCCGCGCGTCGGGCGCCACGCGCCGCAGACGATCAGCGTGGACGAGGTCGATCGCCTCCTCAATGCACCCGGTCGCCGCACATCGCCCGAAGCGCTTCGCGACCGCGCCATGTTCGCGCTCCTCTATGCCACGGGGATGCGCGTCTCGGAGCTCGTGGCGCTCGACCTCGAGTCGGTCGACCTCACGGAGGGCGCCCTGCGCTGCATCGGCCGCGGCGGGCGTCCGCGCGTGCTCGGCTTCGACGATCGCACGCGTGATGCGCTCCGCGCCTACGCCCACAAAGCCCGTCCCCGCCTCGCGCGCGATGACCAGGAGCGCGCCCTGTTCCTGAATCACCGCGGCGATCGCCTGACGCGTCAGGGCTTCTGGCTGCTTATGAAGTCCTATGCCGGCGAAGCCGGCATCAGCTCGCCCATCACGCCGCACACGCTGCGTCACTCATTCGCGGCGCACCTGCTGGGACAGGGCGCGCTGTTGCGTGAGGTCCAACAGAAGCTCGGCCACGCTAACATCAGCACGACGCAGATGTACCGGCTGGCGCCGGCGGCCGCCAGCTAGCTACAGCGAGTCGATTCCCACCAGGATCTGGTCACCCTCGATTCTGGTGGGATACGTCCTCAGGCAGTCGCCCATCGGCGGGTCGACAACCGCTCCGGTGTCCAGGTCGAACCGCCACACGTGCAACGCGCACACGACCGTCCCGCGGTCGATCACGCCCCACTTGAGCGGCCACCCCTGGTGGGGGCAGTACGCCTCGAAGGCGTAGACGCGCCCGTCCTGGTTGGCCAGCACCACCTCGTGCCCGCCCCGCAGGCGAACCCCTTTTAGCTGCCCCGGCTTGACGTCCTTGACGCGCGCCGCGGGGAGGTAGGTTGGCGGCGCGCCGTCACGCAAGCGTCGCGCCGTCGGTGGGACTGCCCGCCACACGCGAGTAAAGCGACAGGATGCCTCGCTGGTGGCGCGGCTTCGGACGCGTCCAGCGCGCGCGGCGCGTCTCCAGCAGCGCCGACACCTGGTCGAACGTCAGCGCCCCGTCGCTCGTACCTACGATCGCCAGGCGACGCTCGGGCACGTTGATCTCGATCAGGTCCCCTTCCTCCACCAGCGCGATCGGCCCGCCGTCGAGCGCCTCGGGTGTGATATGTCCCACCGCCGGCCCCTTGGCCGCGCCAGAGTAGCGCCCATCCGTGATCACGGCGCACGTACTGGACAGCTCCTTGCTCGCCGCGATGATCGCCGTCGCGTAGTACATCTCCGGCATGCCGTTCGCCTTGGGCCCCTCGTAGCGGATCACGACCACGTCGCCCGGCTTCACCGCGCGCTCGATCAGCGCCTCGACGGCGCGGTCCTCCGTGTCGAACACACGCGCCGGTCCCACGTGGACGTGCATCTCCTTCGGCACCGAGAAGTGCTTGATCACCGCCCCCCCCGGCGCCAGGTTGCCCCGCAGCACGGCCACGCCACCTTCCGGACCGAACGGGTCAGTTCGCGGCCGGATGATCTCCTTCCTGTCCACCTTCACGTTCGCCAGGTGTCCGCCCGTCTCGAAGAAGAACGTCGAGTTCTCGATCTCCTCCAGGTTCTCGCCCAGCGTGCGCCCCGTCACCGTCAGGCAGTCCAGGTGCAGCATGTCCCGCAGCTCCAGCATCACCGCCGGGACGCCGCCCGCATACCACAGGTACTCCACGGGATAGCGCCCCGTCGTCTTCGCGTTGGCCAGGACCGGCACTTGGCGATGGATGCGGTCGAAGTCATCGATCGTCACGTCGATCCCCACCTCCCGCGCGATCGCCGGCAGGTGAAGCAGCGTATTGGTCGACCCTCCCACCGCCGCGTGGAGCACGACCGCGTTTTCGAACGCCTCGCGCGTGAGGATGCGCGACGGGCGCAGGTCTTGCTCGATCAGTCGCAGGATCTGTTTGCCGGCGGCGCGCGCGACGCGCATGTGGCGCGTCAGGGGGCTGGGGATCAGCGCGCTGCCCGGCAGCGCCAGCCCCAGCGCCTCCGAGACCACCTGGCCGGTGCTCGCGCTCCCCATGAACTGGCACGCGCCGCACGTCGGGCACGCGCCTCTCTGGTGCAGCTCCAGCTCGGCCTGAGGCAGCTCGCCCCGCTCCACCGCGGCGCCCATGCCCCAGAGCTGGTCGGACGTGACGTAATTCGGCGCGTTCAGCTGCGTCCCGCCTGGCACGTGCATCGCCGGCAGGTCGCACCGCGCGATTGCCATCAGGTGCGCCGGGACCGACTTGTCGTTGCCGGAGATGAGCACCATGCCGTCATGCGGGTGACCCAGCGCGTGGATCTCGATCAGCGCCGCCTGCACGTCCCGCGAGACCAGCGAGTAGCTCATGCCCGAATGCGCCTGCGCCACGCCATCGCAGATGTCGGAGGCGTAGAACACACCCGGCTTGCCGCCCGCCTCGAAGACTCCGTTCGAGACCTCCTCGATCAGCGGCCGGAAATGGAACGTCCCGGGATGCCCCTGCCCGTAGGCGCTCTCCACCAGCACCTGGGGCTTGCCGAGGTCCTCTTCCGTCCAGTTCATGCCCAGACGGAGCGCATCTCCCTGGTGGTTGACGCGGCGCAGCTTCTGGCTGCGGAGCTCGTTCATTTGTACTGCGATGGTACGCTTCGCCGGGACCCACCCAGAGTGGTAGCGACGCTCGCGGCACCGCCCACTTTCCTTCTGGAAGACAAGTTCGGTCGCCGTATTCGCAACCTGCGCGTCTCCATCACCGACCGCTGCAATTTTCGGTGCACGTATTGCATGCCGGCGGAGGGACTTGACTGGCTCCCACGCGACGAAATCCTGACCTACGAGGAGATCGAGCGCCTCGCCCGGCTGTTCGTTTCGCTGGGGATTGAGGAGCTGCGCCTGACCGGCGGCGAGCCCACCGTCCGCAAGGACCTGCCCACGCTGATCCGCATGCTCGCTCCGCTTCGCGCCCAGGGGCTCACGAGCCTGTCGCTCACGACCAACGGCATTCTGCTGGACAAGCTCGCCGGCCCGCTCGCCGACGCGGGGCTGACGCGGATCAACGTCAGCCTGGACACGCTCGATCCCGAGAAGTTCTACGCCGTCACGCGCCGCCGCGCGCTCGACCAGGTACTCGCCGGTCTCGAGGCGCTCGAGCGCTACCCAAGCATCTCGCCGATCAAGGTCAACGCCGTCGCCGTTCGCGGTTTCACCACCGAGGAAGACGTGCTTGCGCTCGCCGGCCTGGCCCGGCGCAAGCCGTATTCGGTGCGCTTCATCGAGTACATGCCCCTCGACGCCGAGGGAAACTGGAACATGGACCAGGTCATCTCCGGCGAAGAGCTGCGCGCCATGATTGAACGCCGCTGGCCCCTCGCGCCGGTATCAGGTATCGATCCAAGTAGCACGTCGGTGGTCTACCGGTTTACGGATGGCACCGGAGAAATGGGGTTCATTAACCCGGTCAGTCAGCCCTTCTGCGCGACCTGTGACCGCATCCGGCTCACCGCGGACGGGCAGCTCCGGACGTGCCTGTTCTCGATCGATGAGACCGATCTCAAGGGGCCCCTGCGCCGCGGCGCCGGCGACGCCGACCTGGCCGAGATCGTCCGCGCCGCGGTTTGGGTGAAGGAAAAGAAGCACAAGATCAACGAGGGCGACGCGTTTCAGCGTGCCTCCCGATCTATGAGTCAGATCGGGGGATAGCCGCACTTCCCTCCGCTCTGTGACCTCCGACCTTCTCGTGGCACATCCCATGCATTAGGGTCTGATGACAGGACCCAAAGAAGGGAACGGAAGGGGTCACAACCATGATGAACACCGACCCGGCCGAGCGCCAGCTGATTGATGCCGAGACCAAGCTCGCGCGGGCCCTCCAGCGACTGAGCGCGCTGCGCCGAGCTGCGCTGTATGGCAGCTATGATGCCACCGAGTTCGACCAGGCTGTGATGGCCTATCGTGCGGCCGAAGCCGAAGTGCTCGAGGCGCGCAAGGCGTGGGCCCAGCGCAAGGAAGCCCCCGTCACTGCCCAGGTGGCAGAGGAAGAGGCCGAGATCGTGCCGGCCGAGCCAACGCCGCGACTGCTGTTCGCCAAGTGGCTCGTCCAGACAGGGAAGCTCTCCGACTGGACCGCCGAAGACTCGGAGGCCGAGGCACCCCTCGAGCTGGCGAAGGCCGCCTGACCCTCTTCACCTCACCAGATATCCTGACGGGAGATGGCCGCAGAGGCGTCTCCCGTTCCTATTTCCGCTGAGTCGCTCAAGCTGCACCGGCGGGCGAGCCAGGTCCCGATAGAAAAGAAGCCGGACTGGCTCAAGGTCCGCGCCACCCTCGGCCCGAATTACCGTGACCTCAAGGGTCTGAAGGCCGGCCTCTCACTCCACACGATCTGTGAGGAGGCGCGATGCCCCAACATCTTCGAGTGCTGGGAAAACCGAACCGCGACCTTTCTGATCCTTGGTCGCGTCTGCACGCGCGCCTGCCGCTTTTGCGCCGTTGAGACCGGAAGGCCCGCCGCGCTCGATCTCGATGAGCCGCAGCGCGTCGCCGCGGCCGTCAAGCACCTCCGCCTGCGGCACGTCGTCATCACCTCGGTCGCTCGCGACGACCTCGCCGACGGCGGCGCGTGCGTCTTCGTCGACACGATCGCCTCCATCCGGCGCGACGTCCCCGGCTGCGCCGTCGAGGTGCTGATCCCCGACCTGCAAGGATCAGACGACGGGCTCCGCGCGATCGTCTCGGCGCGGCCCGACATCCTCAACCACAACGTCGAGACCGTCGAGCGACTCCAGTCCAAAGTGCGCGCCAAAGCGCGCTACGCCCGCTCCCTGTGGGTCCTGCGCCGCACGAAAGAGCTCGACCCCACCGTCCGCACCAAGAGCGGCCTGATGCTCGGCGTCGGCGAGCAGCACGACGAGGTGGTGCAGACGCTCGCCGACCTGCGCGCCAGCGCCGTCGACATCATTACGCTCGGGCAGTACCTTCGCCCGAGCCTGACCCATCTGCCCGTAGACCGCTTCGTCCCTCCGGAAGAGTTCGCCGACTTGAAGCGGATCGGCCAAGCGATGGGCTTCGCGCACGTCGAGTCCGGTCCCCTCGTGCGCAGCTCCTACCACGCGCACGAACAGACCGTCTGAGCGGCCGCTCCCCGTGGAGCGGCTGATCCGTCGCGCCGCTCCGTACGTCTCCACGTGGGAATGGCAACGCGCTCGTGCCGAGGCGGTCGGTGACCGCGAGGCGCCGGAGGCGCTGTTGCTCGTCGAGCACCTGCCCGTGTACACGCTCGGGCAGCGCAGCGACCCGGCGCATCTTCTGCACGATCAGTCTGCGCTGCGTGCGCTGGGCGCGGACGTTGTGTGGTCCGATCGCGGCGGCGACGTCACCTGGCACGGGCCCGGTCAGATCACTGGCTATCCCATTCTGGATCTGAACACGCGCGGCCGTGACCTGCACGCCTACGTCACTAACATCGAGCAGCTCCTGATCGACGTCTGCTCCGCGTATGGCATCGAGGCACACCGCGCCGACGGCATGCCTGGCGTCTGGGTCGGGCGCGAGAAGGTCGCCGCCATCGGTGTGCGCTTCACGCGCCGCTGGGTGACCTACCACGGCTTCGCGCTCAACGTGTCCAACGACGTCGCGTGGTTCGAGCACATCGTGCCCTGCGGCCTCCACGGGTTCGGCGTCACGACGCTCTCCCGCCTGCTGGGTCGCACCGTCGAGTGGGAAGAGGCGGCCCAGCGTGTCTCGCTCTGTTTCGATCGCCTGTTTGAGCCACACACCGCCGTACAATCCGACCGTGACCTTCCGGGTCGCCGCGGCGCCGATCACGTGGGGGGTATGCGAGCTGCCGGGGTGGGGCGCGGTGCCGCCGCCGGAGCGCGTGCTCGATGAGATGGCCGCGGCGGGATTCCAGGGGACCGAGCTCGGCTCGCCCGGCTTTCTCCCCGAGGACGCCAAAACGCTGCGCGCCGAGCTGCACAAGCGCGCCCTCCAGCTCGTCGGCGCATTCTGCCCGCTGCCGCTGAGCGCGCCCGACGGCGGTGCGGCGGCGATCCACGAGACTCTCGGGCTCGCCCGGCTGCTCGCCGACGCCGGATGCGAAACGCTTGTCGCGGCCGACGCGGGCGATGACGAGCGGCGCGCCGTCGCCGGGCGCGTGCACTTCGACAACGCCCTGGCGGAAGCGCAGTGGCACCGCGCTGGCGCCGCCCTGGACGAGCTGGCCGACCGTTGCGCCCCGCTCGGCGTGAGAGTCGTCTTCCACCCGCACGCCGGCACGTACGTCGAGACTCAGCAGGAGCTGGACGCGCTGATGACGGCCACCAGCCCCGCGCGCGTCGGCCTGTGCCTCGATACCGGCCACCTCGCATACGGCGGCGCCGACCCTGTTGAGGTGGCCGACCGCTACGCGTCGCGCGTGCGCCACGTGCACGTCAAGGATGTCTCCGCCCGCGTGCTGGCGCGCGTCCGCGATCAGGGCATCGAGTACTCGCAGGCGGTGGGAGAAGGCGTCTTCGCGCCGCTCGGCGAAGGCTCCATCGATTTCGCCACGCTCGTTCGCCGTTTGGTGGCGCGCGGCTACGACGGCTGGTGGGTGCTGGAGCAGGACATACGCCTCGGTCCGCCCTGGCCGCCCCGGGACCCCGCCGCCAACGCGAGAAACGGTCTGCGCTACCTGAGGAGTCTCGCCGCGTGAGCCCCACCACTCGCACGACCCGAATGACCGTCGCCCAGGCCGTCGTCCGGTTTCTAGCCCGGCAGTACGCCGAGCGCGACGGCGTCGAGCACCGCTTCGTCGCCGGTATGTGGGGCATCTTCGGCCACGGCAACGTCGCCGGGCTGGGCGAGGCGCTGGAGGAGATTCCCGAGGCCGAGGGACTGCGCTACTACCGGCCGCAGAACGAGCAGTCGATGGTGCACGTCGCCGCGGCGTACGCCAAGCACCGCAACCGCCTGTCCACCTTCGCGTGCACCGCTTCCATCGGCCCCGGGTCCACCAACATGGTGACCGGCGCGGCGCTCGCCACCATCAACCGCGTGCCGGTGATCTTGTTTCCGAGCGACTACTTCGCCAACCGGATCCCGGACCCCGTACTTCAGCAGCTCGAGCACTCGCGCGAGCGCGACGCGAGTGTCAACGATGCGTTCCGCCCCGTGTCGGTGTATTTCGACCGCATCTCGCGCCCCGAGCAGCTGCTGGGCAGCCTGCCCGAGGCGATGCGCGTCCTCACCGACCCCGCCGAGACTGGCGCCGCCACTGTGGCGCTCCCCGAAGACGTCCAGGCCGAAGCCTTCGACTTCCCCGCTTCATTCTTCGAGAAGCGCGTCTGGCACGTCCGGCGCACCCCACCCGAGCCCGAAGTCATTGTCCGCGCGGCGCAGGTGATCCGCGCGGCGCAGCGCCCGCTGATCGTCACCGGCGGCGGAACGATCTACGCCGAGGCGACCCTCGAGCTCCGCGCGCTCGCCGAGCGGTGCGGCATCCCCGTGACCGAGACTCAGGCCGGCAAGGGCGCGCTTCCCTGGAACCACCCCATGAACGCCGGAGCCATCGGCTCGGCCGGCGGGCTCGCGGCAAACCGCCTGGCGCGTGACGCCGATGTCGTCATCGCCGTGGGCACGCGCCTGGGCGACTTCGCGACCGCGTCCCGAACCGCGTTCCGCGCGCCCGACGTTCAGGTGGTGGGGATCAACCTGGCCCCATTGGATGCCCACAAGCTGCGCGGCCTGCCCGTCGTCGGCGACGCCAAGCGATCGCTGGAAGCCCTGATCACAGCCCTGGACGGCTACCGGTCTCCCGACGCCTACCGTCAGGAAGTCGCGCGTGTGAAGGACGAGTGGGACCGCGCCGTCGATGGCCTGCTGGAGGTCCGCAAGCCGAACAGTCTGGCGCAGTCCGAGGTGATCGGCCTGGTCAACGAAGCGGCTGGTGGGAGCGGGACCGTCGTCTGTGCCGCCGGCAGCATGCCCGGCGACCTCCTGAAGCTCTGGCGCCCCGAAGACCCGAAGGCCTATCACCTCGAGTACGGCTATTCATGCATGGCCTACGAGATTCCCGCTGGGTTGGGCATCAAGCTCGCCGAGCCCGAGCGCCCGGTCTTCGTCATGATCGGCGACGGCAGCTACCTCATGATGAACTCGGAGATCGTCACCGCCATCCAGGAAGGTGCCGCCTTCACGATCGTCATCGTCGACAACCACGGCTTCCAATCGATTCACGGCTTGCAACGCTCGGTCGGCTCGCCGTCGTTTGGAAACGAGCTGCGCTTTCGGGACCAGCAGACTGGCCGTCTCACTGGCGCGTACGTGCCGGTCGACTTCGCGAAGCACGCCGAGGCGATGGGAGCGCAGGCGTTCGTCGCGAAGGACGCCGAGGCGCTGCGCGCGGCACTCGAGGCGCCGCTCGAACGCGTGAAGGTGATCGTCGTCCCCACTGAGGTGGAGCGGCGCGTACCCGGCTTCGAGAGCTGGTGGGACGTGCCCGTCGCCGAAGTCAGCGCGCGCGAGTCCGTTCAGAAGGCGCGAGAGGCGTACGTCGAGAGCCGCCGGGCCGTCCGGTCGTACTGATCTCTATACTCGCGCTATGGCGGCCGTCGGCTGGGGACTTTGGAACGAGCGGTTGACCGAGTGGTTCAACCCCGGCGGCAAGAAGCCCTACTTTCCGACCAAACAGGCCGCCGAGCGCATGATCCCGATGGCGAACCGCCAGTACTCCATGGGGAAGTGGGAGCTGCGCGAGTACTTCTTGGAAGACGACGAAGACGCTGAGCGCCTTGACGACGCTACAGATCGGCCAGATGCGGCTCGTCCGGGTACGGAAACTCCCGCAGCTCGCCGCCCAGCCGCCGGATCTCGCGCTTGATCAACAGCATCAACCCGCGGAGGTTGGTCATGACCTCCTGGTCGTTGCGCTTGCGCGCCGCCTCGTACTCGTTGGCGAACTGGTCCCAGCGCGCATAGAGCGTCTTCAGCCGTCCCTCACGCTCGGTCTGCTGCCCGGCAACCATGCGGGCCGATGGTAGCGTACGCTCAGGAGTGGGTTCATGCGCGCCGTGATGCGCCTTCTCCGCAACCTCGCCATCATCGGCGGCTTCCTGCTCTTCGTCGGCCTCGCCGGCTTCGCCACATGGGTCTTCATGCCGGATGCCTCGCGCCAGCTCCTGCGCGAGCCGGGGAGCGTCGGGCGGACGCTCGAGCAGAACGCACGGCGCGGCCCCGTCAACCCGTTCATCGCCTTCCGCGACTGGATCCTGGAGCAGCTGGCCGAGCTGCGCGACATGAACGACGTCGTGGTCGCGGCCGACGGCACCAACGCCGGCATCACGCCCCTTCCCGCCTGGACGCAGACCGGGACCGAAGGCCGCGACACGGGTCGCTTCTTCGGCGCCACCGAATCGATCTGGCAGTCGCGCCGCGCCAGGCTCGCCGGCGTGCGCTGGTCGCGCGTCGTCTTCTTCTGGTCAGAGATCCAGCCCCGCAGCGCGCGTGACTGGCGCGCTGGTTTCGTCCTGCCCGATCGTATGGTCAAGCGCGAGCGCGACAACGGCGTCGAGGTCATCGGCCTGCTGATCAACACTCCGGCCTGGGCCCAGGCCGACTCGCGCAGCTCCGTGCTCAGCGTCCCCGCCGGGCTCGACCGACCGATCGACGACCCACAGAACTACTGGGCCTCCTTCGTGCGCCTCATGGCCGCCGACTACCGCGGGCGGATCGACACGTGGATCGTCTGGAACGAGCCCGACATCCCGTCGGAGGGACCCAATTCCCAGTACCACACCTGGGCCGGCGACGCCGTCGACTACGCTCGCCTGCTTCGTGTCGCCTATCTCGCCGCGAAGCAGGGCAACCCCAACGCACGCATCGTGTTCGGCGCCACCACGTATTGGTCGGATGTCAATGCCGGCCGGCCGCTCTTTCTCGAGCGATCGCTCACTGTGCTCGCCGGCGATCCCGACGCCGCGCGGAGCCACTTCTATCTGGACGCCGTCGCGCTCAATCTCTACACGTCGGCCGACGACCTTGGCCGCGTCGCCGGCGTCTACCGTGACGTGCTCGGCCGCTTTGGTCTCGACGCGCCCCTCTGGCTGACCGAAACTAACGCCACACCCTACGACGACCCCGCGAAGGGGCTCCGCCGTGAGCAGAATGGGCTGCGCGTGACTCTCGAGCAGCAGAGCGCCTATGTCATCCAGGCCTTCGCCCTCGGGCTCGCCTCGGGACTAGAGCGTATGGCCTTCCACTCCACGATGGACCGCGCCACCGAAGACGAAGTGTGGGGATTGGTCCGTAACGACGGCACTCTCCGGCCCGCCTTCGTCGCGTACCAGACCGCGGCGCGTTACTTGAGCGGCGGACGGGCGCGCTTCGTCGGTCGTGAGCGCCCGGAGTGGCGTTGGCCCCCCGGTGGCTACGTTCCGAACTGGCAGGTCTACCTGGTCGGACTCGAGCGCGAGGCAGGCGCGGGCGCTGGCAGCGAATTGGTCTCCGTTCTATGGAACGGCGACGGCGCGCCGCTGCGCGTGAGCGTCCCTGCCCGCGCCGCTCAGGCCGAGCTCGTCGACAAGTACGGTCGGGCCCAACCGCAGGCGCTTGCGCGCGACGGTGATCGGTGGGTCCTCACACTCCCCCCCGCGACGGCCCATAGTCCGCTCGATCCCGACGGCTACTTCTTTGTGGGCGGGGATCCACTTCTTCTTGTCGAGCGCGGCGTCACCAACGGCCTCGCATCGCTGGAGGCGCCCAGCCCGGTCGGCTAGAGACCGGCGCAACGGTCACGTTTCCGGCCGTCAGCCCCGGTCCCCTGGTATCAATCCCGCTCACACGGCCGTCCGGCCGCCCCGCGCATGGTCGAGTCCTTTCCACGCATCGTTTTCATCGGCACCGGCGCCGCAGCGAACGCGGACCGCTGTCACGCGTGCGTCGCCGTCCAGACTGGACCGGACCACACGCTGCTCATCGATACCGGCAGCGGCGTCGAGATCGTGCGCAACCTCAACCGCGCGGGGATCCCGCTCGACTCGGTCGAGGACGTCTTTCTGAGCCACCGTCACTCCGACCACATCGGCGGTCTGGAGCTGCTCATGCTGCACTGCGGCCTCCACGCCCTCAGCTCCGGCAGGCACGCCAACGAGCTGGACATCTACGGGCACTCGCTCGTCCTCGAGGTTGCGCGCCAGATGATCAACAGCATGGGATCTGTCGCCCCGAAGCTCTTTGGACAGATGGGGGAGCGCCTCGACTGGTGCCCCATGACCCCCGGGCACGCTCTCAAGGTCCACTCCGGCGTCACGCTGACTCCCTTCGTCGTCGACCACGCCCCGCCCGACGGCTCGTGTTGGGGCTGCACCGTCGAGGTCGAGCGCAACGGCAAAACGTACAAGATCGTCTACACCGGCGATACCCGCCCAACACCCGCGTTGGAAGCGAGCGTCGCCGGCGCCAACATCATCCTGCACGAGTGCGGCGGCCTCGACGCTGACGCCGAGCGCGTGCACCACGTCGGCCATTCCACAGCCGGGGACGCCGGCCGGCTGGCGGCGCTCGCCGGGGCGGACCAGTTGGTGCTCTATCACATCCCCAGCCACAACGGCGTCGACCGCATGGTGGCCGAGGCGGGGCAGTTTTTCACCGGCCGCGTGACCGTCGCCGACGACCTCGACTCGTTCGATCTCTCCTGAAAATCGCTCCGTTTACACGCCTTCGGGCGTGCGGTGCCGGATATACTTTCAGGACTGATGACAGCCACTGCAGCGGCTCCGCAGGCCGGGTCCGGACCGCGCGACGCCGTGCCCACCCTCCAGGTTGAGGACCTGCGCGTCGCCATTGACGGCCGCGAAATCCTCCACGGCATCGACCTGCGCGTCAGCAAGGGCGAGGTCCACGCCATCCTCGGCCCGAACGGCTCCGGTAAAAGCACGCTCGCGTACGCCCTGATGGGTTCGCCGCGCTATGAAGTGACCGCCGGAAGCGTCACCTTCAAGGGCGAAGACCTCCTGGCGATGGGCACCGACGAGCGCGCCCGCGCTGGGCTGTTCCTGGCCTTCCAGTATCCGACCTCGATCCCCGGTGTCCAGATGGGCAACTTCCTCCGACTGGCGGTCAAGAGCCGCTTCGGCGACGCCGCGGTGAAGGGTTTCCGGCGCGAGCTGGCCGAGAAGCTGCGCGTCCTGAAGATGGACGACAGCTACATGCGCCGCTATCTCAATGAAGGCTTCTCCGGCGGCGAGAAGAAGAAGGCCGAGATCCTCCAGATGGCGATGCTCAAGCCCGAGGTCGCCATCATGGACGAGACCGACTCGGGGCTCGACGTCGACGCGTTCCGCGTCGTCGCCGACGGCGTGAACGCGATGCGCGGTCCCGAGATGGGCATCGTCGTGATCACGCACTACAACCGCATGCTGGAGTACATCAAGCCGGACTTCGTGCACGTCCTCATTGGCGGCAAGATCGTCAAGGAAGGCGGGCCCGACCTGGCGCAGGAAGTCGACCGCCACGGCTACCAACCGATCCTCGAGGAGCTGCGCGCCAAGGGCGTCGAGATCGAGCTTCCCGAGGAAGCCGGCGCCACCTACGGCGACCGCGAAGAGTCGGAGGAGCGGCGCGACCCGTTCCGCTCCCACGGCCGCACCGCCATCTAAGGAAAACCATGACTACAACCGCAGACAAGCTGGACCTCACCTCGCTCCCGCCGGCCATCAACGTGGATCCGGAGCGTGAGCGCATGCTCCGCGAGGCCGAGAAGAGCCTGCCCCTGGAGTACCAGGCCGGCTGGCACGACGACGTCAAGCCCGTCTTCACCACCGGCAAGGGCCTCTCGCGCGAGACCGTCGAGACCATCTCCAAGATGAAGGGCGAGCCCGAGTGGATGACCACGGTCCGCCTCAAGGCCTACGACCACTTCCTGGAGCGTCCGATGCCCAACTGGGGCGCCGATCTAGGGCAGATCGACTTTGAGGACATCCACTACTACCTCAAGCCCGCCGAGCAGCAGGGCAAGACCTGGGACGACGTACCCAAGGACATCAAAGAGACCTTCGACAAGCTCGGCATCCCCGAGGCCGAGCGCAGCTTCCTTGCCGGCGTCTCGGCCCAGTATGAGTCTGAGGTCGTCTACCACTCCGTGCTCGAGGAGGTCGCCAAGCAGGGCGTCATCTTCACTGACATGGACTCCGGGCTGCGCGAGCACCCAGAGATCGTTAAGCGCTACTTCGGCACGGTCATCCCGTACAAGGACAACAAGTTCGCCGCGCTGAACACGGCCGTCTGGTCGGGCGGCAGCTTCGTCTACGTCCCCAAGGGCGTGCACGTCGCCATCCCGCTCCAGGCGTACTTCCGCATCAACGCCAAGAACGCCGGGCAGTTCGAGCGCACGCTGATCATCGCCGAGGAGGGCTCCTACGTCCACTACATCGAGGGCTGCACCGCCCCCGTCTGGTCGTCGGACAGCCTGCACTCTGCGGTCGTCGAGCTGATCGCGATGAAGGGCGCGACGATCCGCTACACCACCGTCCAGAACTGGAGCAACAACGTCTACAACATCGTCACCAAGCGCGCCGTGGCCTACGAGGACGCCACCGTCGCCTGGATCGATGGCAACCTCGGCTCCAAGGTGACCATGAAGTACCCCGCGGTCTACCTGCTCGGGCCGCGCGCCAAGGCCGAGATCGTTTCGGCCGCCTTCGCCAACAACGGGCAGGTCCAGGATGCCGGCGGCAAGGTCTGGCACTGCGCGCCCGAGACCACCTCCACCATCACCTCCAAGAGCGTGACCAAGGGCACCGGCAAGGCGGAGTTCCGCGGCTGGCTCAAGATCTACAAGGGCTGTACCGACTCGGTTTCGACCATGCGCTGCGACGCGATGCTGCTCGACAAGCAGTGCTACTCCGGCACCACGCCCAAGATCGAGGTCGACGAAGAGCGCGTCGCCCTCGGACACGAAGCCACCGTCTCCAAGGTCGGCGAAGAGGAGCTGTTCTATCTGATGTCGCGCGGCCTCACAGAAGGGGACGCGATGACGCAGATTGTGAATGGCTTCATCGAGCCGTTCACCAAGGAGCTGCCCATGGAGTACGCCGTTGAGCTGAATCGCCTGATCCAGCTCCAGATGGACGCCGCGGTCGGATAAGCGCTCCTGTGACCGCCACGCTCGATGCCCCGGCGCTGCCGACGCAGCCGGGGCTAACTGAATCTGCCTCGCGCGCTGTCGGCGCGCACCGCGCCGACCCCGACTGGGTCCGGCTGCGCCGCACCGCGGGCTGGGAGGCATGGGAGTCGATCCCGCTCCCGACACGGCTGACCGAGGGCTGGCGCCGCGCCAACCTGCGCTTCTTGGCGCTCGACCAGGTGACGCCGGCCGCCCAGCCCGCGCCGCGCGTGGACGAGCTCGAACAGCTGCCTGCTGCTCTGCTCGAACAGATGCAGACCGACTTCGAGCAAGGCGGCGTCTTGGTCCAGCGTAACGGCCACACCGCCTACGGGTCTATCCTCAATGCCCTTCTCCAGCAGGGCGTGATCTTCACCGACATTCACACCGCGCTGCGCGAGCACCGCGAGCTCGTCGAGCCGCACTTCATGCAGCTCGTCCCACCCCGCTGGCAGCCGGGCGAGCCCACCAACGCCGGCAAGTTCGAGGCGCTGAACGCAGCCTTTTTCGGGGGTGGCGCCTTCGTCTACGTGCCGCCCGACGTTTCCGTCACGCTGCCCGTGCGCGCCGTGCACTGGGCCGAAGACACCCGCGCCGGGTTCTTCCCCCGCTCGCTCGTCATCGTCGACCGCAACGCCAAGCTCGTCTTCATCGACGAGTATCGGTCGGAGACCGCTCCCGCCGGCGACCCCGTTGTCTTCGGCTCCGGTGTGGTCGAGATGGTCGCCAAGGATGGCGCTCGCATCGACTACGTGACAATCCAGGAGTGGTCGCCCAACACCGCTGGCTTCCTCACCCAGCGCGTGCAGCTGGGGAACGACGCCTTCATCAACCTCGTGCACGTCGGCCTCGGCGCCGTCTACTCACGCGTCACGTCTGAGGTGCTGATGCTCGGGAAGGGCTCAGGCACCGACATTCTTGGCGCCGTCTTCGGCGAGAAGCACCAGGTCTTCGACGTCCACACCTACCAGGACCACTCCGCCCCGTTCACTGCCAGCGATCAGCTCTTCAAGACCGCCATGCGCGACCGCGCGCGTCTGGACTACGAGGGCATGATCAACATCCGATCTGGCTCCTACGGTTCGACCGGCTATCAGGCCAACAAGAACCTGCTGCTCGACGACACCGCACAGGCCGGATCGCTTCCCATGCTCAAGATCAACGACAACGACGTGCGCTGCACCCACTCTTCGTCGGTGGGACCCATCGACCAGACCCACGTGCACTACCTCATGACCCGCGGCATCGACCGCCCGACGGCCGAGCGCACGCTGATCCACGGCTTCTTCGAGCCGGTGATCGAGCGCGCCGCCGTGGAAGAGCTCAAAGACTGGATTCGCTCGCGGATCGACCGAAAGATTGGAGACCGGGGCGGGCCCGTTGCGGAGCAGGCCGCACAATGACTTGGCTTGAGGCGGGTTCCGTCGCGGAGATCCCCGCCGGGCGCGTGAAGCTTTTGCTCTACGAGCCCGATGAGCTGCGCATCGCCGTCTGCAACGTCGACGGGCAGTTCTATGCCATCGAGGATGTCTGCACGCACGACGGCGGCTCTCTCGACCAGGGCGACCTGGAGGGAGACGAGATCGAGTGCCCGCGCCACGGCGCGCGGTTCAACGTCCGTACCGGCGAGGCTACTCTCATGCCGGCGGTGATGCCAGTACGCACGTTCCCGATCAAGATCGACGGCGACCGCGTCCTCGTCAGCACGGAAGGGGCCTAGGCGTGGTCGAGACGCGCGCGGCGGCCGGCGCCGCGGCCGGGCAGCTTCCCGAGACGCTCGACGTCGACGCCATCCGCCGCGACTTCCCCATCCTCTCGCAAGAGATCAACGGGCATCCGCTCGTCTACCTGGACAACGCCGGAACGTCGCAGAAGCCGCGTGCGGTGATCCAGGCGCTGGTCGACTATTACGAGCGCGACAACTCCAACATCCACCGCGCCAACCACACGCTCGGCGCCCGCGCCACCGAAAAGTACGAGGCGGCGCGCGCCCGCACCGCCCAGTTCATCGGCGCGATCGATCCCCGCGAGATCGTCTTCACGCGCAACACGACCGAATCGATCAACCTGGTCGCGTACGCGTGGGGCATGACCAACGTCAAGCGCGGCGACGAGATTGTCGTCACGCAGATGGAGCACCACTCCAACCTCGTTCCCTGGCAGCGCCTCGCCGAGCTGAAAGGCGCCCACCTCAAGTTCGTCCCGCTGACCCCCACCCACAAGTTCGACGTCGCCGCCTATAAGGCGCTTCTGTCCGAAAAGACCCGCCTCGTCGCGATCAGCCACATGTCCAACGTGTTGGGCACGATCACTCCGGTCGCCGAGATCAGCCGCCTGGCCCACGACGTCGGCGCGCTTGTCGTCGTTGACGGTGCGCAGTCTGCGCCGCATCTGCCGGTCGACGTGCGCTCGCTCGGCTGCGACTTCTTCGCCTTCTCGGCGCACAAGATGCTCGGCCCCACCGGCGTTGGTGTGCTCTGGGCGCGCTTCGACGTCCTCGACGCGATGCCGCCCTTCCTCTCGGGAGGCAGCATGATCGGCCAGGTGCAGTGGCAGAAATCGACATGGGCGCCCGTGCCCCTCAAGTTCGAGGCCGGTACGCCCAACGTCGGCGATGTGATCGCCTTCACCGCGGCTCTCGACTACCTGTCGGCGATCGGGATGGCGAACGTGCGCGCGCACGAGCGCGAGCTCACCGACTACGCGCTCCACGTCCTCAAAGAGGACCATCCCGACCTGATCGTCTACGGGCCGTCCGACCTCGACGTCCGTGGCGGCGTGATCTCCTTCAACATGCCGGACTTCCACCCGCACCCCCACGACGTTGGCCAGCTGCTCGACGACCACGGCGTCGCCGTGCGCGCCGGCCAGCACTGCTGCGGCCCCCTCCACCTGGCGCTCGCGGCCCCGGCCAGTGCCCGCGCCAGCTTCTACGTCTACAACACGCGCGCCGATGTCGAGGCGCTCTCTGCCGGCATCCAGCAGGTGAAGAAGGTGTTCGGCGCCCCGCGCCCCCCGCGGCGTCGATGACTCGGGCGATGACCGCCTCTAACCCTCTCTACCACGACATCATCCTCGAGCACTACGAGTACCCGCGCAACAAAGGGCTGCTCGAAGACGCCGACGCGACCTCGCGCGGCGACAACCCTACCTGCGGCGACGACCTCTTCGTCTCCGTCCGACTGCGCGGTGAGAAGACACCCGAAGTCGGCTGGGACGGCCGCGCCTGCGCCATCGGCGAGGCGTCTGCCTCGATGATGTGCGAGACCGTTGAAGGCCAGGGCACCGACACCGCCCGCACCTGGATCAAGCGCGTGCGGGGCATGCTTACGGGCAAGGGCGACGAGGTCGACACGTCGCTCGAGCTCGGCGACCTCGAGTCGCTCGAAGGGATTCGCCAGTACCCCGTGCGCATCAAGTGCGCGCTGCTGGCGTGGGAGGCGCTCGATGAGGCGCTGACTCGCGCGGAAGGAAAGACCGATGGCTGAGACGACCGAAACAACCGAGAAGCTGCCCCTGACTGAAGACAACGTCCGCAAGACCATCAAGCAGGTCGACGACCCCGAGATCGGTATCAACATCGTCGACCTGGGCCTGGTCTATGAGGTCAACCTCGTGAATGACAAGGAGGTGCAGGTCGTCATGACGCTGACCACGCCCTTCTGCCCCGTCGGCCCGAGCATCAAGCAGCAGATCGGGAACGTGATCAAGAAGGACGTGGAGGGCGTTGAGAAGGTAGACGTCCAGTTCACCTTCAACCCGCCGTGGGACAAAGACATGATGTCCGACGAGGCGAAGGACGAGCTCGGCCTCTTCTAGCCTTGCCCGAGTACTCCCCGGTCGTCCTCGACCATTTCCAGCACCCCCGCAACCTCGGCGACCTCGAGTCGCCCGATGCGGTGGCTGAGGTCGAGAACCCGGCCTGCGGGGACAGGACACGCCTCGCCATCCGCCTGAGCGACGGACGCATTGCCGAAGCCCGCTTCCGCACCGAAGGCTGCCCCGCGGCGATCGCCGCGTCGTCGATCACGACCGAGCTCATCCTCGGCAAGTCGCTCGATCAGGCCGGCCGTCTCCGCGACGTGGACGTCGCCACGGCGCTGGGCGGCCTGCCGCGCAACAAGCTCCACTGCTCGGTGCTCGCCGAAGACGTCATCCGTGCCGTGATCGAAGACTACGGCAGGCGCCGCGCGTGAAGGTCCACCTCGCCTACGGCAAAGACGGCCTGACCGTCGAGCTGCCCGACCGCAACGTAACCGTCGTCGAGCCCCAGTACGTACCCGGACTGCCGGACGAGGAAACTGCGCTCCGCGACGCGCTCCGCCAGCCCATCGGCTCGCCCCCGCTGGTCGACGTCCTCCGTCCGAGCGAGACCGTCGCCATCTCTTTCTGCGACATCACCCGACCGATGCCGAATGACCGCGTCCTGCCCGTCCTGCTTGAAGAGGTGGAGCGCGTCGTCCCCCGCGACCACATCTCGCTCGTCAACGGCACCGGCACCCACCGCGCGAATACCGAGTCCGAGCTGCGCCGCATGCTCGGCGACCGCATCGTCGACCACTACCGCATCGTCACGAACGACGCCCGCGACCCCTCGACCCTCGTCTCCGTCGGAACCACCGCGTCCGGCAATGAGATCTGGCTGAACCGCGCGTTCGTCGAAGCCGACGTCCGTCTCCTGACCGGCTTCATCGAGCCGCACTTCTTCGCCGGCTTCTCGGGCGGTCCCAAGATGGTCATGCCTGCCGTCGCCGGTGTCGACACTGTGCT
>DASTZM010000539.1:0-6831 GCA_035764305.1 Chloroflexota bacterium
GCTAACGTAAAGTTCAAGTTGAAGTTCACTATGCACACAGTCTGCCGGCCATGTCAAGCCCCGACTCGCCGCTGATTTCCATCGGCGAGGTCGTGGACCGGCTGCGCGCCGAGTTCCCCGATGTCAGCGCGTCGATGCTCCGCTTCTTCGAGCGCGAGGGACTCGTCGTGCCGCGCCGCACACCCGGCGGCCACCGCCTCTACGGCGAGGCCGAGATCGAGCGCCTGCGCCGTCTGCGCCGCCTGCAGCGCGACGAGCGCCTGACGCTCGCCGAGGCGCGCCAGCGCCTCGACGCCGCCGCGCAGCTCCCGCCCACGCCGGCTCTGGCACGGTCTTTCCTGCGCGCCGCCCTCGACGGGCGCGCCATGACCGCGCGCCTGGTGATCCTCAACGCCGCCGAGGCCGGCCTGCCGCTCGATCGCCTGCACCGCGAGGTGCTGGCCCCGGCCCTGCACGAGCTGGGCGCGCGCTGGGCCGCCGGCACCCTCTCCGTCGCGCAGGAGCACGAGGTCGCCGCGCTCGCGCGCGACGTCCTGGGCGAGCTCGCCGGCCGCGTGCCCGACCCCGAGTCACCCCGCGCCGCGCTCGTCGCCGCGTGTGCCCCCGGCGAGCTGCACGACCTGGGGCTGCGCATGGTGGCGACCGAGCTGCGCGAGCGCGGCTACGCCGTCCACTTCCTGGGGGCCGACGTGCCACCCGACGCGCTGGCGCACGCGGTGCGCACCCGCACGCCCCGCGCGATGCTGCTCTCCATCACGCGCCCGGAGTGCGGCCCGGCGCTCGGTGAGGCGATCGCCGCCGCCCGGCGGGCCGCCGGCGCGCGCGCGCCGCGCATCCTGGTGGGCGGCCAGGCCGCCGCCGCGCTGGCACCCCAGCTCGCCGCCTGGCACGCAGAGGTGGTGGAGGCGCCGTCTGTGGCGCAGGCGGTGGAACAGGCGCTGGCCGGCGCCTGAGCCGGCGCCGCCCGCTAGCGCGCCACCGTCCCCGTGATCGTCCCCACGCCGCGCGTCACCCCCGGCAGGTGGTGCTGCCCCGGCACCTCCTCCACCTGCCCCGCGGCGCCCGCCATCACCTCGTCGATCTCCCCCAGCATCGCCTCCGACAGCTTGACCTCCAGCGCCCGCACGTTCTCCTCGATCTCCCCCACCGTGCGGCACCCGCTCAGCGCCACCGCCACCGCCGGATGGCGCAGCACCCACGCCAGCGCCAGCCGCGGCAGCGTCGTGCCCACCCGCGCCGCGATCTCCTTCAGCCGCTCCACCACTTCCAGGTTCTGCGCCAGGTGCTCCGCGCCGAACAGGCTCTGCCCGAACAGCAGTCCGCTGCTCCGCCAGTCCGTCGGCTGAAACGTCGTCCCCCGCCCCATCGTCCCCGTCAGCAGCCCGTGCGCCATCGGCCCGTACGCCATCACCCCGATCCCCAGCTCTTGCGCCGTCGGAAACATCTCCCGCTCCCAGCGCCGGTCGAACAGGTTGTAGCCCACCTGGTTCGCGCATATCGGCGCGTGCTGTTTGCTCTCGCGCAGCTCGTACGCCGTGAAGTTGGACACGCCGATGTACCGCGCCTTGCCTTCCTTTACTAAGTCGTTCAGCGCGCGCATCGTCTCTTCCAGCGGCGTCTCCACGTCCGGCCAGTGGATCAGCAGCAGATCCAGGTAGTCCGTCCCCAGCCTTTTGAGGCTCTCCTCGTTGATCCGCTTCACCGTCGAGTAGCGCGAATCCATCTTCCGCGTGAACGTCACCGGGTCCCAGTGGATCGCCGTCTTGCTCACCAGCACCACGTCCTTCCGCCGCGCCCCCAGCGCCCGCCCCAGCACCTCCTCCGAGTGCCCGAACCCGTACCCCGGCGCCGTGTCGATCAGCGTCACCCCCAGGTCGATCGCCCGGTGAATCGCCGCCACCGCCGCCGCCTCGTCGATCGGCCCGTAGTTCGTCCCACCCAGCTCCCAGCACCCAAACCCAATCGCCGACACCGTCAGCTCGCTGCTCCCCATCCGCCGGTATTCCATCGTTCCCTCCTCCTGTCCGATGTGCTCCCCGAAGTCTGTCGGGTGTGCGCGCCCAACGATACATCCGCCCCGCATCGCAGCCGCCGCGAAAACGGCGCGGCTGGGCGTTCACTCGGGGAGGAGAAGTCACGAAAGTGTCCGTAGTAGACGAGGCGTATTGGGCCCGCGCTGACCAGGCGGCCGGGCCAGACGAAGGAGACGACCGCGGACCAGCGCTCCTGCCCGTCCTGGAGCCATGCGAGCAGCAGTGTGGGACGTGCGACCCGTGCCTCTTCGCCGCCGCGGCGCGGCACATGAACGCCTTGCTGTTCGTCCGCTGGCTGGAACAGACCGAAGGGTGGGGGCAGCTGGAGCAGTGGTCACACGCGCGCCAGTCAGATCGGGCGAGTCTTCGCGACCGGATGCCGGCGGCGCCCCGTTGCGTGCTGCCTGCCGCATAGGAGCACGGCACAGCACCGGGCATCCGAGCGGATCGCCCCGCGAGCCCGATGTTGGCGTGTCAGCCCTCGCCGGTGCTGGGCGCCGGGTCAATCTCCGCCGCCAGGTCCAGACCGCACGCGGCGCAGCTGTACAGCCGGATGTCCACCTCTCCCGAATCGCACTCCTCGTGGAACACGCGCTCCCGGGCTTCTGCCAGGCCCACGCTCCGGATGCACTGCGCGCAGAACAGCACGGCGTTCGCTCGGGGAGCGAGCAGCCCGCGCTCCTCGTGCCAGGCCTCGATCTCCGTCGGCGCGGCCAGCCGGAACCCGCTCGGCCGGTAGCCATCCAGCCACTCTCCGGGGATGCGGTGGACCCCCGCTACTGCGTGTGCCACAAAGACCATCTCTGTCCCTCCAGCTCCGGCGTCATTGCCGGCGCTCATCTGTCTGCGCTACGCGAGCGCTGTACGCCCGCGCCACTGTCCCATCAACGCCGGAGCCGCCCCCTTTTGCGCATCGGCGCCCGACCGTGACACCAGATTGTCAATCGTGTATGCTGGCCCCGCGCCGAGACAGGGCGGGTATCCCAGCGGCACACCGAACCACATGGCCCAGACACCCGGTCAGACACCCGGCACCAACCTCGCGCACGCCACTTTGGGGCAGCTCGCCGCCGCGTGCAGCGAGGAGACCGCCAGGTTCCAGCGCGGCGAGCCCGCGCGCACCGACTCGTGCTGGGAGATCCTCCGCCGGGCGGTGGTCGAGCGTGAGCACGCTGCCTGGGAGGCCATCCACACCCAGTACCGGGGCCTCGTCATCGCATGGATCCGCCAGCACTCCGCCTCCGCCAGCGCCCGCGAAGCGGAAGACTACTTTCTCAACCGCGTCTTTGAGCGTTTCTGGTCCGCCATTGGACCGGATCGCTTCTCCCAGTTCACCGATCTTCCCGCCATTCTCAAGTACCTGAAGATGTGCGTCCACAGCGTGCTGATGGACGACGTCCGTGCGCGCCGCGCGGCCGAGATTGAGTCGCTCGAGCTGCCGGGTGTGCGCGAGCGCGTCGACGCGGCCGCCAGCGCTGGCCACGGGGGCCATGGGGGCGATGGCGGACCCGAGCAAATAACCCTCGGCGGCATGGCCAGCGACGAGCTCTGGCAGGTCATCGCCCAGGAGCTCCCAGATGAGACCGAGCGCGAGCTGGTGTACTGGTCGTTCGTCCTCGACCTGAAGCCGAGTGAGATTCACAGCCGCAGCCCGCAGCGCTACCCCACCGTCGCCGACGTCTACCGGGTGAAGCGCAACGTCCTGGAGCGGCTGCGCCGTAGCCCCCGTCTCCGGCAGCTCCAGCAGCTGGCCAGCTAATGGCACGTGTGCACCCGTGACACCCGTGAATTCCGGCCCGAAGTGCGTTCACTTGACCGAAGCAGTGAGGCATCCATGGCAATGAACGACGGGATCGGGCACATGCCCCTGGACCGGCGGGGCGACGCGCTGACCGTTGCCGGCTGTATCGAGCCGGGCGCCGTCACGCGCGACGATCTGATGGCGTACGTCGACGGGGAGGCGGCGCCCCACGTGGCGGAGCACGTCCGGCGTTGCGCCGCTTGCGCCGCCGAGCTGCGTGCCCTCGCGGGGGCACAGCGGTCCCTCCAGCGCGCCCTGCACCGCTTTGAGTGCCCCGCACCCCCCGTACTCGGCGAGTATGCGCTCGCGCTCCTCCCGCAGCTCGAGCAGCGCCTCGTCGCCGCGCACGTCGTCGATTGCCCGCGCTGCACCGAGGAAGTGCAGACCCTGCGCACGTTTCTCAGCGTCGAGCCGCAGTCCGTTCCCAGCGCCTTCGAGCGGCTCAAGCGCGTCGTCGCCACCCTCCTCACGCCGCCGGGCAGCGCGGCCATCTTCGCCGAGTTCCGCGGCGGCGTCGCCACCACCGCGCCGCTGGCCTACCGCAGCGAGGACGTGACCGTCACCGTGAGCGTCCAGCCCGACGACGGCGGCGCGCGCCGGTGGGCACTGCACGGGCTCGTCGTCCGGGACGGACCGTCGCTCTTCCCAGCGCAGACGCGTCTCATCGCCCCGGACGGCACCACGCGCGAGTCACCCTTGGACGACCTGGGCAACTTCCTGTATGAGGGACTGCCTCCCGGTGTCTACCAGCTGGAAGTAGATCTCCCCGAGCACGTGCTCGTCGCGGAGAACGTTGCGATTGGAGGTGGCTAGCACGGCATGACGTCCGGCAGTGTGGCCTCCGCCCCCACGGGCCGGGACCACACGGCAGCCACCGAGGACATCAGCACTTCCCAGGCCTGGGTCCAGGCTCTCCTGGAGACCGAGGCCGAAGACTCACGCCGCCTCCTGCTGCACGCGCTCCAAGCCCTGCCCGAGTCAGACGCCGCGTCCCGCCTCGCGGCCCTGAAAGAAGAGTCTCGGCGCCTGCTCAACGTCGACCCGCACCAGGCGCTCGTCCTCGCCGAAGCGCTCGTCGCCGGAGCAGAGCTGGTCACGCTGCCCAGCCACCGCGCGCTGGGCCTGATGGCCAAAGGCGACGCCCTCCGCATGCTCGGGCACTACCCCGAGTCGCTCGCGCTGCTGGACGAAGCCGGCGACTCCTTCCTCGCCCACGGCGACGAGCTGGGCTGGGCGCGTACGAGGATCGGCTGGCTCATTTCGGCGCACCGCCTCGGCCGCGCGCGTGAAGCGCTCGCCGTCGTCGAGCGCGCCCGGGAGATCCTCACGCGCCAAGAGGAGTGGCTCTTGGCGGGCGGCCTCGACCTGAACACCGCGGTCGTCTGCCAGTACCTAGGGTTGTACGAGCGCGCCCTTGAGCTGTACGAGCGCGCGCGGCGTGCCTATGAATCGGCCGGAGACGCCGCCGGAGCGCGTGCCGTGTGGGCCACCGGCAACAGGGCCATCTTGCTGTCGCTGCTCGGCCGCTTCGATGAATCACTGGCGCTGCACCAGGACGCCCTCGAGGCGTTCCGGCGCCACGGAGAGACCGTCCACGTGCTGATGGAGCAGCAGAACATCGCGTTTGTCCACGCGGGGCAAGGGGATCACACCCGCGCGCTTCGACTTCTGGAAGATGCCCTCGCGACCGCCACTCGCTCCGACCTGGACCAGCATGCCGCGTGCGTCATGCTCGACATGGTCGAGTGTTACCTGAGCCTGAACCGACACCAGGATGCGTCGGCGCTCGCCCAGGCCGCGGCCGAGATCTACGATCGCATCGGCGCGCCGGTCGACGCCGCCCGGGCACGCTATTTCGTGGCCCAGGCACTCGCCCAACTTGGTGATTCGGACCGCGCACTCGAGCTCCTGAACGATACAGCCATCGTCTTTGCCGACACCGGCCTCAACCGCGAGTGCGGGCTGGTCGCGCTGCAGCGCGCCCTTCTCGATCAGGCAGTGGGACGCTGGGCGGAGTCCCTCGAGGCGGCGTCCGGCGCGCTCGCCCTCTTCGAAGACCTTAAGGTGGCGGTCCCGCAGGCCCGCGCACAGATTGCCCTTGCCCGCGCCCACCTCGCCCTCGCCCACACCGGCGAGGCAGCCGAGCTGGCGCAGCGTGCACTCGGCGTGACACGCGAGCGAGGCCTGCTCTGGCTCGCCCACGAAGGACACCACGTGCTCGGTGGCGTCGCCGATCGGCGCGGTGACCTCCCCACCGCTCTCGAGTCCTACGAGACCGCCATCCGGGCCATCGAGCAGACCCAGACCCGTCTGGCCACCGAGCTGCGCAGCGCCTTCCTCGAGGACAAGCTCCAGATCTACGAAGACGCCATCGACTGCTGCCTGCGGCTCGACGAGCCGCGCCGCGCCTTCGAGTACCTCGAGCGCGCCAAGTCGCGCGCCCTCGTCGACTACCTCATCGCCACCCCCGAGGTGAGGCTCCGCGCCCCCTCGGCCGGCGATCAGGATCTGGTCGATGAGCTCGCGCGCCTGCGCCGGGAGCACAACTGGTTCTCCGAGCGTCTCCATGGCACCGACCTCGACGTGCGGGCCGATGCCCCCAGGCCCCACGAGCTGGAAGCGCTCCAGGCGGGTCTGGCCGCGCGCGAGAAGCAGATCGCGCACGTGCTCGAGCGCCTCGCCCTCCGGCGCGCTGAGGTGCAAGGACTCCCCGCCGTCCCCACCGGCGCCCTTGCTCCCACCACCGCCTCGCTGCCGTCGCTCGGCGCCGGCACCGTTTTGCTGGAGTACTTCTTCGGGCAGGCGCGCAGCACCGTCTTCGTCGTCCACGACGGCAAGGTGACCGCCGTCCCACTCGAGACCAGCGCGCGCGCCATCCGACGCCTCCACGACCGCCTGCAGTTGAACTTCGCCGGCGCCGCCGCTGCCCTCGCCTCCGGCCAGCCACTCGAGCCGCTCCACGCCAACGCGCGCGGCGTCCTCCATGAGCTCTATCGC
>DASTZM010000540.1:0-2817 GCA_035764305.1 Chloroflexota bacterium
CCGGCAACCTGGGGGGGGGTGGGGGGAAGGTGGCTGTGCACGAGGACGACGGCATCAGCGACGCGAATCCGTTCCTTCATAACGCGAGCCACGCGGTGATCTTCTGGTGCTCCACCGTCAGCGCGGAGTGTCCGATGGGCAAGTTCAACGTGGCGCCAGACGACCATGCGAGCATGGTGGCGGGGATCGCGGGCTCGACACATCCGCTGGCGACGGGAATCGCACCCGAACTGCCCCAGCTCCTGAGCGCGAACTTCCAGACGTTCTCCACGTCTGGTGGCTTCTACGCAAAGTCGGTGGAGGCGATGGAGTGGGCGATCGCGAACGGGGCCGCGGTCATCAACATCAGCTGGGGTGACGCGTGCGCGGGGGAGGACTTCTGGACGCGCTACGCAGATCATGTGGTGCGCAACCTGGGAAGGACGCTGGTGGTCTCAGCCGGGAACTCCAGCTGGTGCCAGGTCGGCTGGCCGGCGAATGCCTGGAACGTGATCACGGTCGGCGCGATCAGCGACAACGGCAACGCCTTCCTCGAGGGGGACACGATGGCAGGGTTCTCGAGTTTCATCGATCCGGCGTTCTCGGGCGCGATGAAGCCGGAGGTGGTGGCGCCGGGCGTGTCAGTCCAGAGCACGGACACAACGTGCTGCGACTGGCTATCGGGCGGCTTCGGAAGCGGCACGAGCTTCGCGGCGCCGCAGGTCACCGGTCAGGTGGCGCTGGCGATCGCGCGGCAGCCGGGCCAGAGCGGCTGGCCGGAAACGAACAAGGCGGTGGTTCTGGCATCGGCGTATCAGAACGTGGCCGCGGGGACGCAGCAAGACGGCGTGGGCCAGCCGATCGTGACCAACAGCGACAGCGCGTATCGGAACGGCCAGTTCCGCAACGACTGCGGCGCCGGCTGTGTGCCGCTTCAAGCGGTGGACTTTCCACGCAGCTACGTCGTCCCGCTGACAGCGGGCAAGCGCGTGCGCGTGGGGCTGGCCTATGACTCGGTGCCGACGTGCACCGGCTCACGCCTAAGCACGGGCTGCGCATCGGACGTGCGGGGCGCGGACATCGACCTGCGCATTCTGAAGCCGGATGGCACCTACCTGACCGGGTCCTTCAGCATCGCAAACACCTGGGAACTGGTGGAGTTCACCGTGCCGGTCAGCGGGAATTACACGTTCAGGGCGGAGCTCACAGGCGCGGACGCCGGATGGCCGGGCACCTTCGTCGGCGTGGCGTGGGCGCTCCGCAACCGGCCGACGTACTGCACAGATGTGTCACCGGTCTCGCCTGTCGTCGGAACGACGAAGGCGTTCCAGGTCGACACGCTGAGGTATCCCACCTTCTACGATATGTACCCGGGCTACGGCGCGCTGCTGAACGGACGAGAGCGCGTATTCAAGGTGGTCGTCCCGGCGGGCACGACGAGGAACATCAAGGTCACCGACACCAACGCATCCATGGACCTCGTGATCTTCCGCACATCGACCAACGCGTGTGACGAGACCGCGGATACACCGACTGTGCTGGCGGCGGGATTCAACCTCGCGCAGGTCAAGGACGCACCAGAAGGCACGTACTACGTGGCGGTCGATGGTTACAACGGCTACGTCGGCACGACGGCGGTGACGTTCTCGTTCCCGAGCGCGCTTTCGGGGCTAGACAGGGACGTCACCGCCGCGGAGGCGGGACGCTAGCAGGAGGCAGCTGGGTCGCCGCCGGCCCGCCGGCGGGCGGTAGCTCAGGCAGCGCCGGGGAGGCGCTGACCGGCCACGAGCTGCGCGCTGAGCGCCGCGTCGACGACGAACGCTCGTGGGTGCCCTTCCGGCGCGCCGACACACTCCCAATCGGGGCAGCACGGGCGCCACCCGCCGAGCATGCGGATCCGACCGAGCTGCGTGGGACGCCAGATGCGGAGGCAGCTGGGGCAGCGCATCCAGGTCACAGTCGCTGCCAGTTGATCGGTCACAGTTGTCCTTCGTAGTCCTTCGTAGTCTTGTGGTCTGGACACAATGGTGGGGAATGGGGCGTGTGAGCCCGTTGACGGTGGGTGGAGCAGTGGTTGTGACGCCTGGTGCGGCTAGGCGAGCCAGCCGCGCGAGAGGTAGTAGGCAAGCTTGGCGTACTCTTCGGGCACGGCGGAGAGCCGCCGGGGAGTGAGCGGCCACCACGCGGCGCTGGCGGGGCCGCCGGCCAAAGCGCCGAGACTGACTACGCGGACTTCGACGCCGAGCGGGGCCAAGGCCTGGCGGAAGGCGCCGCGCGTGCGCCGGGAGCGGACGTCACGCGCGTAAGCGACGATGCTGGTCCACCCGTTCGCTGCGGCGGCGTCCCGCAGGACGAGCGCCTCGCCGCGCTCGTCCTGGACGGTGGGGAGAGCCTGGATAGCGGAGGGCGGGACGCCGAGGCGCTGGAGGGCACGTGAGGTCAGGTCGACCCTGGTCTGGTAGGGGGCGCCGTCGTCGCCGGTGGCTTCGAGGACTCCCAGAAGCACGCGGTGTGTCTCGTGGCGCTGATACCTGGCGGCGGCGCTCTCCAGGGCGGCACGTCGCAGAGATGGGACGGCGAAGCTGTTGACGCCGTAGGTGAGCAGCGTCACATCGGAAGGCGCAGGGCTGTCTCCGGCCGCGAGAAAGCGGGCCAGCGGTGGGAGGATGAGGATGGCGACGACGGCGAGGGTGCCGAGGGCGGCAAGGGAGGCAAGGGCGGCGAGCGGAGTGAGCACACCGGAGGTCAGTCGAGGGCGCCGTGGGGGCATAGCGTGAGCGACGGCGGCTGTACGCCGTTCAGCGATCAGGGGACGAGCTGCGGGCGGAGCGCGTGATC
>DASTZM010000541.1:0-2148 GCA_035764305.1 Chloroflexota bacterium
AAGTCCCGGTGGCGCCCGCGCAGGCGGGCGACGGCGCTGGCGATGGCGTCCTTGATGCGCACGGCGTTCTCGGGGACGCCGGCGACGCTGCAGATGTCGTCGGCCTCGAGGTCGGAGAACCGGATGGTGTAGTCGTGCGAGGGACCGACGAGCTCTTCGGAGTAGCGCCGGTTCTGGATGCCGGGGACGCGGTAGAGCTCGACGCGGTCGGCGTGCTCGGTGCGCCGCGCGCGGACGTAGGGGACGGACTCGTCCTCGCGCAGCTTGCGCATCTGGACGTAATCGGAGTTGGGGTCGAGGACGATGACGGTCGCGCCGAGGCCGAGCAGGTCTTCGAGGATCTTGCCGGCGAGATAGCTCTTGCCGGCGCCGGTCTGGGCGATGATGGCCAGGTGGCGGGAGAGGCCGTTGGGATCGAGTTTGACGGCGACGCCGCGGCGGTTGATGAGAGTGCCGAGGACGATGCTGGCGCTGTCGTCGCGCGAGAAGAAGCGCTGCAACAGGTCGTCGGGCGCGGCGTAGACGGGGGTGCCGGGGAGGACGGCGGAGCGGGCCTGGCGGACGGTGGCGCCGGCGCCGGGGGCGTCGAGGAAGCCGAGCACGTGGGCGGTGGCGCAGAGGCGCGGGGGGAAAGTGCCGACCTGGTCGACGAGGTGCTTGGCTTCGGAGTAGTTCACGCCGTCGTCGAGCGTGATGACGTCGGCCTCGAGGGCGGAGATCTGGGCGAGGAGGTCGACCTCGATAGTGCGGTCGTCGAGGCGCTCGCGGGCGCCGCGGATGACGACGTACTCGAGGCGTGGGGGGACCTTGTCCTCCTGGCTGACGAAGCAGAAGGACTGGGGGGAGGAGTGGCCGGTGACGATGCCGATGGGGTCGGGGGGTTCGGTCACTTGTTCCATTGTAGACGCGGCGGCGTTGCCGGGGGACGCGTCCGCCCGGATGGGAGCGGCGGTGTTTGCGCTTCCGCGGCTGATAGGTTGCGCAGGTTGCGGGCGGTGAGTGGCATCACCCCTTAGCGTTCGGCCCCCACCTATACTTGCCCTGGGAGCCCGCCTCAGTCGTGGTCGCCGCAAAACGCATCGATCTCAAACCCGACACCGACCTGCAGGCCGTGGTAGAAGCGGTGCACGCGGACAAGCAGCCTCGCGTGATCGCCCGCGGGCGCGAGGAACTGGCGGTGATCGTCTCCACGTCGGACTTCGAGCGTGCTGCGGCGGTAGATGCACCGGCTAGCCGCCGGCGGAAAACGGCGCTGAAGTCCTTCGCAGGCATCTGGCGCGATCTCGATGCGGAGCGCCTGATCGACTACGTTCGTGAGGGCAGGCGGCTCAGTCCGCCGAGTCCCCGCGTCGAGCTGTGAGGTACCTGCTCGACACCGACTGGACGATCAGCTACCTCAACGGCCGGGAAGCGGCGGTCGCGCTCGTCGAGGGGCTCGCGGACGATGGACTGGCCGTAAGCATCATCACGTGCGGCGAGGTCTACGAGGGACTCGTGGGGGCCATGGCGACTTCGGCCGCGGCCAGGATCGCCGAGTTCGAGGGGTTTCTGACCGCGGTCGACGTCATGCCGCTCGATGAGGCTACGGCGCGGCGCTATGGCGAGGTCCGGGCGGCGCTGCGCGCCACCGGGCAACTGCTCTCGGACAACGACCTCTGGATCGCGGCGAGCTGCCTGGCCAAAGATCTGGTCCTGGTCACGCGAGACACCCACTTCGACCGCATCCCCGGTTTGAAGCGTCACGACCGGTCCGCGTCTTGATCGTGCATTAATCGCGCTCTGACGCAGGAGTGCCACCCGACCAGCTGCTTGACGGGCGCGACGATCGCTTCGGGTTGCTGACCGGTGGCTCGCGCACGCGCTCGAGCGACAGCAGACGCTCCAGGCTGCCGTCGAGCAGGCGCTCGATCCCTGCGACGGCCGCCCGAGCGTGGAACGCCGGCAGCAGCATGTCCACCGGGCGCGCCCTGGGCTTAGCGCTCAGTGTGGAGCGGTGACGGGCCCGTCCGGCGGAGGCCGGGTCGGGTAGGCGGCCGACGGACGGTCAAAGCGGGCTGCCCACAAGCGCCGCGGAGTACGCGCTGTATAGCGGCCGCGCACGTAAGGTTGCCCTGGACGCACAGGAGGCGTCGGGCGTGCTCAGAACTA
>DASTZM010000542.1:0-2471 GCA_035764305.1 Chloroflexota bacterium
CGTGTCCACGTTCTGCGCCATCGCCTTGGTCATCTTGTACACCATGTCCTCGGGCAGGTCGCACGCCGCCACGATGTGCGTGGAATAGCCGATCACCGGCACGTCCTTGTCCTGCTTCGGGTACGTGCCCGCCTTGATGACAAGCTTGTTGTAGCCGGCGTTCTCCTTCTTGAGCGCGTTCATCGTCTTGTCGTCCACGGGGACGAGCTTCATGTCGCGCGCGCTCGCCAGGTCCATCACGGCGGACGCGGGCGCCGTGGTGCCCAGCGTCATCACGTGGGCGTGGCCGTCCTTCATCATCGCCACGGCATCGGTGTACGAGCCCTGGAAGTTCGCCTTGCCCAGCGCCTGGTAGCTCAGGCCGTTCAGCTTGAGGATCGTCTCGGTCAGCACTTCCGCGGTGTTGCCCTTGGGCTGCGTCACCAGCGACTTGCCCTTCAGGTCGGCATAGGAGTTGATGCCCGAATCGGCGAGCGCCGCCACCTGGAAATACTGCGGATAGAGGTTGGCGACCTGGCACACCTTGGTCACCGCCTTCGGATAGGGCTTGCGGCCGGCGAGGCCGTCCACCGTCGTGGACGAGTTGGCGAACCCGAGGTGCGCCTTGCCTTCGTCGACCCCGCGGACGTTGGCGATGCCCGCCCCGGGGGTCGCCTGGATCTGCAGGCCCGGAACGGCCTTTTCCCACATGTTCTTGAGCGCGCCGCCCAGTGGCACCCACGAGCCGCCCTGCGGGCCGGTCATCAGGGTCACCTGCTGCGCCGCCGCCGGCAGCGCCAGCACCACGGCGCCCAGCAGGGCAACGGACTTCAAATGCTTGACCATCTTCATGCTCTCACTCCTCGGATAGGGGGTTGGGGAGGCGCTCGAATGGCGCCTTCTACACCCGATTCTGTGGGGGAGCGGTGGCAGGGTCAAGCAGGGGTTTGGGCCCCGCCCGGGGCGGGACGCGGCCGCCCCGGGAGCGGGTCCACGCGGCTGGCCGCGAAGATGCTGCGCCCGATCCAGCGCCAGAGGTCGCGCCCGCCCGGTCCGGCGCCCTGGATGCGGATCCTTCCGGCGGCGATCTCGGCCGCGGGCTGCGCATCGCCGGTCCAGATCTCCGTGAGCGCCCGCACCGTGGACTCGACGGCCACCGTCACGTCGTGGTCGGGATCATCCCGGCAGAGGTCGGCGACGCCCTTCTCCACCACGAGCCACCATTGGCGCTCGCCGCTGCGGGCATCGGTGAAGCGGAAGTGGATGACCACGCGGCGGTTGCGCGGGAATTCGTCGAGCCGAGCGAAGCGGCGAATGTCCCACATCAGGAATCCGGCATCGAGCTGCGCCCGCTTGAGGCGGCTTCCGATCCATCGCGCGCCCCAGTGGCCGATGGCGAGCACGATGGGACGCAGCTCTTCCGCCGCGAGCGTCGGGTGGTACTCCCAGCCGCTCGCGGCCCGGCGGCGCTCGACGATTCCCATCTCCTCGAGCTTCCTCAGCCGTCCGGCGAGGAGCGTCGGCGACATGCGCGGCACGCCGCGGCGGATGTCGTTGAAGCGCCGGCTGCCGCAGAGGATCTCGCGCACCACCAGCGGCGTCCAGCGCTCGCCGAAGATCTCCGAGCCGCGCGCGACGGTGCAGAACTGCCCGTAGTCGATCATGGACGCAGCCTAGCGCGTATTCGCCTGGAGATGCACTCCAGATTCTGGACTTGAGCCCGCCGGGCGTTCGCGGACACTGGTCCCCGAGTGCCCACCCCCTGGAGGAATTCGACATGAACGCTCAAGTACAGGCCGCACCCGCCTTCGACGGCGAGAAGTTCAAGCAGACCACCCGCGCGCAATGGGAATCCGCGGCGCAAGCCTGGAACCGGTGGGGCCCCTTGGTGGGCCGCTGGCTCGGGCCCGCGACGCAAGCGATGCTGGACATGGCCGGTGTCTCTCCGGGTTGCCGGGTGCTGGACGTGGCCGCGGGCGCCGGCGAGCAGACGCTGGCCGCGGCCGCCCGCGCCGGCGCAAGCGGCAAGGTGCTCGCGACCGACATCTCGCCCGCCATCCTCGAATACGCGCTGAAGGCGGCAAGGAATGCCGGTTACCACAACGTGGAAACCCTCGAGCTCGACGGCGAGCGCCACGAGACGTTGCCGGCGGACTCCTTCGACGCGGCGATCTCGCGGGTCGGCCTCATCTACTTCCCCGACCAGCAGCGCGCGCTCGCCGGCATCCGCCACGCGCTCAAGCCGGGCGGCCGCTTCGCCGCAGTGGTCTATTCCACGCCCGATCGGAACGCCTTCTTCGCCATTCCGGTCGGCATCATCCGGCGGCGCGCCAAGCTTCCGCCCCCGGCTCCGGGACAGCCCGGGCCGTTCTCGCTCGGCGGCGACGGCGTGCTCGCGGCGGCCCTGGGCAAGGCGGGCTTCCACTCGATCGAGGTGCGCCGCATCGACTCACCGGTGCGCGTGCCGACGGCCGCGGAGTGCGTGCGCTTCG
>DASTZM010000543.1:0-18311 GCA_035764305.1 Chloroflexota bacterium
ACCCGACGGGAACGCTGCTGCTGGCGGCGAACCAGGACACGCACACCATCGTCCCCTTCAAGATCGACGGCGCGACCGGCAAGCTGACGGCGACGGGGCACGTGACGGATACGCCGTCACCGGTCTGCATCCAGTTCCTGGCGGAGTAGCGGAGCCAGGGGAGCCGGGGGGCGGGGCCGATCGTGGCGCGTTGGGAGTATGCGCGGCTGGCTTCCACGGGCGACGGCGTGGACGTCGTCTTCAGCCACCGCCAGGCGTGGGCGCGCCAATCGCCCGAGCTGTTCTTCGACACGCTGCGCCGTCTGGGTGACGAGGGCTGGGAGGTCGTGTCGGCCATGCCGCTGGCCGTGGCCGAGAAGGCGGGCGGCTTCAGCGTGGAGCCCGACCGCTGGCTCTTGTTCAAGCGACCGCTGCCGGAGCCGCAGACCGGCCACGAGACGAAGGGCGAGGACGTGCTGAAGGGCATCGTCGGGCGCCAGCTCCTGAAGGGAAGGCTCCCGCTCCCGTAATCCGGGAAACCGGTGGCATGGCCCCTGCACTCACATAAGGAGTTATGGTCGCGGCCGATCCGCACGTGAGCAGCTCGCGCATCCACCTGAGCAGCGGCGCCACGCTCAACACGCGTCTCCGACCGGAGGAGTGGGCCACGCTCTTCGCGCGCGCCGCCTCGACCAAGCACGAGGGTGACACGCACTGGGTGCCCTTGGACGACGGCCGGACGGTGCTGATCCAGCTACGCCACGTCGCGTACGTCGAGCCCGCACCGGACTGGAAGCCAAAGCGTGGTCCGGGCATGAGCGCCAAGTCCAAGCGGACCGAGCAAACCTTCGGCCCGGACTACAGCCCGGAATAGGCGCCCGGCCCCGCGAGCTCGATAGGGGACCGCCGTGCGCGCGGACGGCGCGCTAGAGAATCCGCGTCGCCAGTGTGGGCGTCGGGGCCGGGTGCGGCGTGGGGAGGGTCGGCCCGCCGCTGATGAGCGAGGTGACGGTGACGTAGGCGCCGATGGCCATCAGCAGCAGGCCAAGCAGCCGGATGCCGCGTACCTCGCGCGAGTGACCCAGGGTAGAGGGCAGCCGGAGCAGGCGCAGCGGCGCGTACGCCAGGTCGAAGCCGCCTACAGCGCACCCCACACCGATCGCCGCGAGCAGCCACGCCGCCACGCCTCCATTGTTCCGTGCCTCCTCACCACTCGGTGACCGGCCTCCAGTCGCTACAACTAGGCAGGGGCCTGGCGTGCGCGAAGGAGATTTGCGGCAGCAGGGCGCGCTGTTTGAGCACGCGCACAGCAGACCGGTCTGGCCGGATGGGCGCGTGGAACGGCGGCTCGAGCGGCTGCGCCCGCGACAGCTCGTCGCACTGCGGGAGGAGGTGCCGCTGATGTACCTTCCCGTCGGCACCATCGAGTGGCACGAGCGCCACATGCCGGTGGGGACCGACGGCTTCACGGCGCATGAGCTTTCGCTCCTGGCCGCCGAGCGCACGGGCGGGACCGTCTACCCGGCACTCTACTGGGGGCTGGACGAGTACGGCACCTCCGCCAGCGGCGAGATCCGGAGCGGCATGGACACCGCGGCCGACCTGCCGCTGCCGGGGAGCATCTACCGCATCGGTCACGACACGTACGAGCGCCTGCTCATGGAGGCGGTGGCAGAGATCTTCCGCGCGGGCTACAAGCTGGTGGCGCTGATCACCGGACACGGGGCGCGCGGGCAGGAGCACACCATCCGCAAGGTGGCGCTGCGCTGCAACGAGGCCGCGGGGTATCGCTGCGTCGTCGCCCACTCGAGCTGGACGTTTGGCGCGGATGCGGTGCCGTGGGGTGGCGGCCACGCCGGCGGGCTGGAGACCGCGCTCATGCTCGGGCTGCACCCCGAGCTGGTGGATCCAGAGGAGCTCCCGTCGCGCGATGTGGCGCTGGTTGGGGCTGCCGAGTCGCGCGCGCACCCGGAGCACGGACCCATCACACCGGAGCTGGGGCGTAAAGCCGTGGGGCTCGCAGCCGAGCGGATGGCGGAGTTTGTGCAGGCGGCGCTGGACGCGCTGCCGGCCGATGCGCGGCCGCCGCGCTCGGCGAGGAGTCTGTGATGCGCGTCTGTGTGGGTTTCATTGCCGCGTTGCTGCTGTTCGCCTCAGCCGCGCAGGTGGTCGTAGCGCAGCAGGCGGCGTGGCTCGACGGGCCACTCGACCCGTGGAACGCGCCTGCGATGGCGGTCCCGCGCTCGCCGGTGTTCACGTCGTTCGCCCCAACGCAGTGCCTCCTCAACGAGCGACCGGCAGCGGTGCCCGAGGAGTCGCAGGTGCTGATGGCCGGTTGGAAGCTGCTGCGGGCCTGGCCCGCACAGCGCCGGGCCGATGTCACGGTCGTGATGGCGACGTCGGATCACGATGGCATGTGTCGCCCGACCGGGTTCAACGCGTTCGTCTTCGCCGGTGGGCGATTCGCAGGCACGATCGCGCCGGAGCCGATGGGCGCCCGGACCGACGGTACGCTCGCGCGCCCGCCGTCGTTCTTGCCGGACGGCCGCCTGGACGCGTCGTTCGTCCGCTTCGCGCCGTCCGATCCACTGTGCTGCCCATCGCGCCCCGCGGCGCGCGTGCTGTACCGCGTCGAGGTGACCGACGCCGGGCCCGTGCTGCTGGCCGAGCGGCCCGGTGCGGCCGGCGTGGGAGGACCGCGTCTCCCCGCGACCGGCTGGGGGCCGGCTGAGGTGGCTGGCGAGTCCTGCGTCGCTACAGTGGATGACGCATGCTTGACCGACTGACGGGCTGGCTGGGACGCCTCTTCGGCCGCCGCGCCGCGCCGCGCGGGGGCGCGGCGCCCGCCGACGAGCTCACCGAGATGTTCGTCGAGTCGCTGCGCGCCGTCTGGCCGGACTTCGACCGCTACTGCCGCATCGCGGGCGACGACGCGGGTGAAGTTGCCGCGCGCACGGTCTACGCCAGCCTGCCGCCCTCGGGCAAGGTGAGTCGCGGGGCCGTCGTGCGCGAGCTGCTCGTCCGGCTGGCCGACGAGGCGCAGGCGGATCGCGACGCGGAGACGATCTCGTCGCTGAGCGAGCGCCAGCTGGCCATCGCCGCGCGCCGCGCCGGCATCCCCATCTAGGCCGGACCCGAGGAAGGAGTGGCGCGTGCCCGACGAGCAGAGCCGGCAGGCGGACCCACCGAACGCCGAGGTCGTCGACGAGGCGCTGAGCGACGCCGACGAGGTGGACGCCAAGGACGCCGCGGAGGGCGCTGAGGCCGAGGAGGTCGGCGAGGACGAGGGAGAGGCGGAGAGCGACGTCGAGTCCGCCGCCGGCCCTGGGGGCGCGATTGCCGTTGCGCCGGTCGCAGCGGCGCCGGAGGCGGAGGCACTGCTCGATCTGGCGGAGCTGGGCCGGCGCTACGAAGTGTCAGACGCCTTCGCCGACCGTCTGCGGCGCGGGTTCCGCGAGCTCAAGCGCCAGCCGGCCGCAGCCAAGCGTCTGCCGGCCCTGCTGCGCGGCCTGGCACGCGCTCACGAGCCCGACGCGCGCCGCGCCGCCGAGCAGATCACGCAGCTGATCGAGCGCATCCAGGCGCCGCCCAAGGACGACGCCTAGCGCCGCGCGGCTGGCCCCAAACCTGCACCGGCGTCCAGCGCGATGGACGCTAAGGAGGCTTCCACCCTAGGCCGCGTGCGCCTGATACATGGGCTCCTCGTAGTGATGCTGGGCTTCACCGTGCTCGCCGCGTGCGTCGTCCCGCGCTGGCAGCCCGCCGCATCGACCGCCGCCCCGGGGGTCCACGCAGCACCGGCACGGACCACCGCACAGGCTGCTGCGTTGCGGACTCCTGTCTCGACGTTACCCGCGCCAGTCGCAACCTCGACCAGCGCGCCAGCCACCGTGGTGCGGCCAACGGTTGTGCCGCCTACCGCCGCTCCGGCGCCCGCCGCGACCAGCGCTCCCACAGCGGTAACGACAGCGCCGTACCTACCAGCGTCTGCGCAGCCAGCCCTGCAGCCAGCCGGCGCGGTACATGGGCAGTTCGCGTACGGGGTCGCCATAGCGGACGCGTCGGACGCGCCGGATCGGTCGTTCGCGCTCGCCGCGCAGATGGGCTTCACCCATGCCTACGTCATCGTGGATTGGGACAACGTTCTGCGCGAAGACGGCCGGCCGGGCCGCTACGCGTGGGAGCGCGGCGAGCCGAGCGACCTCGACAACTTCCTGCGCGCGGCGCGCGCCAACGGCCTGGCACTCGTCATCCGGCTGGACCGCCCAAGGGCGTGGAGCCACGGCACCCTGTCGGGCCTGGATCCGGCCATCATGGAGCGCTTCGCGCACGGAGTTGCCTCACGCGCGGCAGGAGTGGCCACAGCGTACGAAGTGCTCAATGAACCCAACCTGCCGTACGAGTGGGGCGGCCCGCCGGATCCCGTGGGCTACGCCCGGCTGCTCTACGCGGCACGGCGGGCCATTCGCCGCGCCGACCCCACGGCACACGTCCTTGCGGCGGGTCTCTCGCCGTACACCGGCGGCCACGGGGGCAGCATGGAAGACGTCGATTTCCTGCGCGGCCTCTACGCCGCCGGCGCCTCCGGCCGCGATGGCACGTTTGACGCGCTCGCGGCGCACGCCTACGCCGGCGACCGGCCGCCCGAGCTTGACCCGTGGTCGTGCGGCATGTGCTTCCGGCGCGTCGAGCGCTACCGACAGATCATGGAGGAGCGCGGCGACGGCGCGACACCCATCTGGATCACCGAGTTCGGTTACGTCCACGCCACGCGGCTCACCCTGGGGCCGTACGACTGGATGAAGGTCGCCCCGCAGACGCAGGCCGAGCGCATCGTCGCCGCCTACCGCTACGCTCAGGCCGCCTGGCCGTGGCTGCGCGGGATGGTCTTGTTCAATCTGGACTACAGCACCGTCCCATGGAATCCGCCACAGTCGGGCGCGCACTGGTTCTCACTCTTGAACGCCGACCGGTCACCGCGCCCCGCCGCTCGCGCCGTCGCCGACTGGCTCAACTCTCCGGAAGCGAGCCGATAGTCGCCGCCGGCGTGGCGCCGCCTTCACCCGCCGGCAACGCGAGCGTCGCCGTTCCGGCCAGCGCCAAGAAGGCGAGCAGGAGCGCGATCAGCGCCGGCCAACCGGCGAGCGACCAGGCGAGGCCGCCGGCGTAGCCGCCCGCGCTGGCGCCCAGGTAGTAGAAGAGCAGGTAGAGCGACGACGCCTGGCCACGGTGGGATGCAGCGTGGCGCGCGACCCAGGTGGAGCAGATGGCGTGCGCGCCAAAGAAGCCAAACGTCGCGAGCGCGACGCCGGTCAGCTTCGCCGCGAGTGAGACGGGCGCCGTCACGAGCAGCCCGCCGGCCATCAGCCCGACGCTCAGCCTGAGCATGGGACGCTGGCCGCGCCGGTCGGCCTGCCGACCCATCCAGGTGGCGCTGAACGTGCCGATGAGATAGAGCAGAAAGACCCACCCGACCGCGGCTGGAGGGATGCCGTACGCGGGGGTGAGCAGCTCAAAGCCCAGGTAGTTGTAGAGTGGGACGAACGTTCCCATCAACAGGAACGCGGCAGCATAGAGCGCACGTAGCCGGCCATCGCGGAGATGGTGGAGCGCGGGGCCGAACAGGCGCATCGCCGGGCGCGGCGCGCCGTGTCCGGCGGTACGGGGCGGCGGGAGCAGGAGCCAGAACGCCGCGCCGCACACCAGGCAGACCGCGCCCAGCGCCGCGAGCGCCTCGCGCCAGCCGCCGGCCCCCGCCACCAGCGAGGTGAAGATGCGCCCCGACATGCCGCCCACCGTCGTGCCGCTGACGTAGACGCCCATCGCCAGCCCGGCGCTGCGCGGCTCGATCTCGTCTCCCAGGTACGCCATCGCGTTCGCCGGCAGTCCCGCCAGGACCGCCCCCTGGAGCGCGCGCAGCGCCAGCAGCGGTGCAAAGTCGCCCACGGCAGCGCACGCCAGGGACAGAGCGGCCGCCGCGAGCAGTGAGAAGGCCATCGCACGTTTACGCCCCCACGCGTCGGCCAGCGCGGCGCCGGGGAGCAGGCAGATCGCCAGCCCGGCGGTGGCGAACGATAGGGCCAGGCTGGCGGTGGCCGGTGGTACATCGAACTCGCGCCCGTAGACCGGGAGGAGCGGCTGGGCGCTGTACAGCGAGGCGAACGTAACGAACCCGGCGAGGAAGAGCGCTACCAGGACGCGCCAGTACGCCGCGGTGTTTGCCTGGATCCGTATCTCAGCCCCGATCTCCGCCACGCCAGCCCCTTCGACTGCCACCGGCTTCCGTAGACGTATACGCGCTCTACGTACTTTCCCTACGGCAAATCGGTGCTGCCTCCCTGGCCGGATGACGCAGGCTGCGCGAGACTTGGGGCATGGAGCCGGAAGGCATTGGTCTGCGCATCAGGCGCCGCCGCGAGTCACTGGGGCTGACACTCAAGCAGGCCGCTGGGCGTGCCGGGATCAACACCGGCACGCTCTCCTCGATCGAGCTGTACTACGTCAACCGCGTCCCCAGCCGCCTCCCAGAGATCGCGCGCGCGCTGGAGACGTCAGTCGCGCAGCTGATGGGGTCCTGGGCGAACAACTAGCGGCCCACGCGCCGAGGGCCCCGCGCTAGGGCCTACCATCTGGCGTGCGGCGCGCCCTGGCCCGACTCGTCGAGCCGCGCACGCTTCTGGGCATCGGCGCTGGCCTCAGCCTGCTCCTCACCGTCGGTTCGCTCGCCGACTGGCGCGAAGTCGCCGCCACCGCGCGTCGCCTGCCCGTTCCGCTGGTTCTGGTGGCGACGATCGCCCACCTCTTCGGCGCCGCCTGCCGCGCGGCGCGCTGGCTGCTCATGCTGCGCGGCAGCGGGCTGCGCGTGCCGTGGCGCCCCGCACTCGCCGCCGCGTTCGGCAGCGAGCTGTTCGGTCCACTGCCGGCGAGCCCGCTCGTGGCGTCTTACCTGCTTCACCGTTCGGGCGCGGCGGGCGCCGCCACCACCATCCCGGTCGTGCTGGCCGGGCTGTGGGGAGAGGTGGTCGTCGTGGTGGGCGGGACGGCGCTGGTGCCGGATGCCGCGCCTCCGGCGGTGCGGCTGGGAGCGGCGCTGATCTGCGGCGCGGCCGTGGTAGGCGCCGTCTGCCTGCGCTGGTCCGCCCTGCACGCCATCGTCTGGTGGCTGGGGCGGCTGGCCGCGCGGGGCGGACAGGCGCTGTTCGGGTGGTGGCGCGGCTCCGCGCGCTGGTGGGACGTGCTCGACGACCTGCGGTCCTGGACTCCCGGCGCCACCGCCGCGTTTGGACCGCGCGCGCTCGTCCCAGCCGTTGCGCTCACCGCGCTCCCCGTGGCGCTGGGCACGTCGATTACGGCGGCCATCGCCGCCTCACTCGGCTACCCGCAGCTGACCGCGCCGCGCGCCTGGGCCATCGCCGGTGCGGTGATGGTGCTCGCGCTGGCCAGCCCACTGCCGTTCGACCTGGGTGTGGTGGAAGGCGGCAACATGCTCGGTTACTCCTGGATTGGCGTCCCCGGTGCGGCGGCGGTGACCATCGGGCTGCTGGGCCGATTCACGGGCGCGTTGATCGGCTTCGGTCTCTCGGCGGGCGTGACGTGGGCGCTGCGCCGTGAGCTGGACGCGCGCTAGACGCGACTGGCGGCCTAGCGCACCTGGATGCGGCCGCGTGGCACCGAGAACTCGTGCCCCAGCACCTTGCAGACGAACTCGTACTGCCCCGCCCGACCGGCAACGAACTGGACCGATTTGACTTCGCCCGGCGCGAGCGTCACGTCGAAGTTCTGCTGCTGGCCCGACGACACGAAGCGGTGCGTCGACTTGCTCGGATTCAAGAACATGATGAACTTGGGCTGCCCGGCGATGGCGCGCACGATGTTCGGCGAGAGTTGGAAGTTCGTCGAGTCGGGCACGTCGGCGACGGTCACCTCGAGGTCGGGCCCGTACGCCGCCATCTCGCCCAGGGCGACCTGATCGACCTTGACGCCGCGCCGTGAGGTGCCCCAGGTGGAGAGGACGCGGAGCCGCAGCCGCCGCGCCGGCACCACGTCCGGGAACTTCTGCGGCACCGCGCCGGGGCCTAGTCGCATCACCTCGAACCACTGCGGCTCAGTCGAATCGCGCATCACCGGCTCGCGGTCGAGCGGCACGACAGTGAAGTCCTCGGCGGTGGGGCTCGAGGAGGCGAGCAGCTCGAAGTCCCGGACCCATGCTCCCTTGGGGGCCTGCGGGTCCTGCCAGAATGCGACGCGTTGGATGTAGCTCGCCTCGCGCCCGGTGTCCAGCTGCAGCGTGACCGGCAGCTGGATGTCCTCCACGGCCGGCGTGCCCGCGACCCAACCGGCCAGGCACTCGTCGACCACCGACGACGGCTCGGGCGCGCCGGCCAGTCCGGGCAGCGGGAACAGCGAGACCGCGGCGCGCTGCGGGTAGGTCAGCACGTTGATGGCGTCCTCCGGCCCTTGTGTGCCGATGGCGCCGATCGAGCGGATGCGACTCAGCTCGCCGCACGTACCGGCGCGCTCGGCGACCGCTTGCTCCGGCGCGGCCGTGCCGAAGCGCCGCGCAAAGACGAAGTAGCCCGCCGCCGATAGACCGATCACCAGCGCCGCCGCGCCAAGTGACGTGGCGACGATGCGAGTGCGCCGCGCGGCCTGCGCCGTGCGGTACGCGAGTGACCGCTCGAGCGCCTCGCGCTCGGCCTCCTCGCGGATGAGCCAGACGCAGCGCGGGCAGAACCACTTGCGGGTACCGTCGGCCAGGCGCTCGGACGGCGAAAGGCACTCCACGCAGAACGGCTGGCCGCACCGGTCGCACTTCTGGTCGGCCAGGCGGTGCGGGTGCTCCTGGCAGCGAGCTCCCTGGCGCACCGCGATCTGGCTCATGGGAAGAGCGGAGAACGTACCATGGCCGACCTATGTTGGACGTTCTGATTCGCGGGGCGAAGATCGTCGACGGCACCGGCAGCCCGTGGGTGCGCGGCGACGTCGCGGTGCAGGGAGACCGTATTGAGGCGGTCGGGTCGCTGCCGGGGGCGCAGGCCGTGCGTGAAATCGACGGCGGCGGTCTGGTCGTGAGCCCCGGCTTCATCGACTGCCACTCGCACTCCGACCGGATGGCGCTGCTGAACCCGTTCTGCGAGAGCACGCTGCTTCAGGGCGTGACGACGGAGGTCGTCGGCAACTGCGGCGGCTCGCCCGCGCCGACCAAGTCGCAGACCTTCGGCGCCTACCTGGGCGAGGTCGACGCCGCCCGCCTCTCGGCCAACTACGCCTTCCTGGTGGGGCACGGGACCATCCGGCGCACGGTGATGGGCGCCGACGAGCGCCCGCCCACGCCGGGCGAGCAGGCGGCGATGGAGCGCCTGCTCGAGCAGTCGCTCGACGAGGGGGCGTACGGCCTTTCCACCGGACTCGAGTTCGTCCCCGGCCGGGCGGCCACGCTGGACGAGCTGATTGGCATGAACCGCGTGCTGGCGCGCTACGACCGCATCCACGCCACCCACCAGCGCAACCGCAACGAGGGCTTCGAGGCGTCGGTCGCCGAGGCGATCGGCCACTGCGAGCCCGCCGGCGTGCGCCTCCAGATCGCCCACAACAACGCGCGCTACGGCTCGGCGCCGGGGGCATGGGAGCGTGTCATGGACCAGATCGAGGCGGCGCGGGCGCGCGGCCTGGACGTCTCGTGCGACCTGACGAGCTACACGCGCGGCGGTGGGGGCATGAGCGCGGTTCTGCCGCCATGGCTCTTCGACGAGGGGCCGGCCAGAGCCGCCGAGCGGCTGGGCGACCCGGTGATCCGCCAGAAGGTCAAGCAGGACTGGCGGCGCTACTGGCTGCGGGTCGCCGACGGGAAGTGGGACGAGCTGTGGCTGGCGCGCACGACGAACAGCGGCGACCTGTTCGGCATGAGCTTCGCGGAGATCGGGTTCATGCGCGGACAGGATCCTGCCGACGCCTACCTGGACATCCTCATGAAGGAGGGCGAGCAGATCACCGGCGCGGGGATGTTCGGCGTGGTGAAGGACGAGGCGCACCTGCGCCAGATGCTGACTCACCCGCTCTACGCCGCCGAGGCCGACGCGCGCTCGGCACCGCTGGAGGGGCCGCTCTACGAGAGCGTGAACCACCCGGCGAGCTTTGGGTGGACGGCGTTCATCCTGGGGTACTGCTCGCGGGATAAGGGGTGGCTTCGGCTGGAGGAGGCGGTGCACAAGATCACCGGGATGCCGGCGGCGAAGTACCGGCTGGAGGGGCGCGGCGCGATCCGGCCGGGGATGCAGGCGGATCTGGTGGTGTTTGATCCGATGACGATCAAGGACAACGCGAGCTTCGAGGAGCCGCGGCGGTCACCGGATGGGATTCATTATGTCTTTGTGAATGGGGAGCTCACGGTAGAGGGTGGGCGGCACACGCGGGCTAAGGCGGGAGGGGTCGTCCGCCCGAGCTAGGCCGAGAGGTACTCCCTCAGGGGTTCGGCGTGCTCGGGGTTCCGCAGCTTGCGCAGGGCCTCGCGCTCGATCTGGCGCACGCGCTCGCGGGTGAGGCCGAGGCGCTCGCCGATCTTCTCGAGCGGGTAGACGTGGCCGTTGCCGAGGCCATACCGCATCTGGAGCACCATTTTCTCGCGCTCGTTCAGCGCCCGCCCCAGCGTGTGCTCGGCGGCGCGCTTGAGGGCGCGCTCGTGTGTTGCCTCCTCGGGCGTGAGCTGCCCGGGGTCGGCGACGAAGTCCGCGACGCGCGAGTCCTCGTCGTCGCCGATCGGCTGATCGATGGACGACGGCAGGCGCGCGGCGCGACGTAGCTCCTCGATACGCCGCGGCTCGATGTCGACCTCACGGCTCAGCTCCAGGTCGGTGGGCTCGCGGCCGAGCTCCTGGGTGAGGCGCTGCTGCGCGGCGTTGAGCTTGGTCAGCGCCTCGCCGATGTGGACGGGGAGGCGGATGGTGCGGCCCTTGTCGGCGATGGCGCGGGTGATGCCCTGGCGGATCCACCAGGTGGCGTAGGTGCTGAACTTGTAGCCCCGGCGCCAGTCGAACTTCTGCACCGCCCGCATCAGCCCGATGTTCCCCTCCTGAATCAGGTCAATCAGCGGCAGGCCGCGCCCGACGTAGCGCTTCGAGATGTTCACCACCAGGCGCAGGTTGGACAGGGTGAACTGCTGGAGGGCGCGGGCATCCCCCTTCTCGATCCGCTTGGCCAGATCGACTTCCTGCTCGGCGGTGAGCAGGGGGATGTCGTGGATGTCCTTGAGGTACTGCCAGATCGGGTCGGCCTGCATCGGCTGGCCGGCCGACTCCATGGTCTTGAGCTGCTCGTGTGTCTCCTCGTCCTGCTGGACCTCGGCGACCTCGGCGTCGTCCTGGGTTATCTCGATGTTGTTGTCCAGGAAGAGCTGCAGGATCGCCTCGGTCTGCGCGTCGGTCGGCGGCTGGGGCGCGTCGTCGAAGACCTCGTCGATCTCGTCTTGTGTGACGAAGCCGTGCTCCTTCCCCTGCTCGAACAGATCCTGGAGGCCCGGCACCGCCTTGGCGAGCGCCTCAGGCACCTTGGGGTGCTCGCGCGTGAGCCCCTTGGTCTTGGCCGCTCGCGGAGCCCGCGTCTTCTTGGCGGGCTTCTCCTTGACTGGCTTTTCCGCTGCCGCCGGCAGCGCAGCTGCGGGAGCCGCGGGCGCGGCCGCCGCGACCGGCGCCGTCTTCTTCGGTGCGGCCCGCTTCACGTCCTTGACGTCCAGCTGCACGTCGGCCTTGGGCGCCGCGCGAGACGCCCTGGAGACGTCCTTCTGCGCTGCCTTCGGTCTGGACTTCGCGGCGGCCTTTGCGGCCGGCTTCCTGTTCGTGGTCGGGGAGGTGGATCGTGACTTCGTAGGCATGACTTCTCTCGCCCTTCGCGGGAGGGGCATCAGGACATGCTACGCAACAAGTGTGCCGCTGCCCGGCGGCGCCGCGTCGTCTATGCCGTCGCAGCCGCGGCGCGGAGCGTCAGGCGGTGCAGCCCCACCAGTCCCTCGTTGTCCAGCCCGTTACCGAGATAGCCTCCCGCCAGCACGAAGGCCACCGGGGAGCCACGGTCGCGGCACCACTGGAACACGATCCGCTCGCGGAGGTCGAGAATCTCCGCGTTGATCCCGGGAAGGCCGCCGACCGGGCAGCGCTCGTGCGGGTCCATTCCCGCGTTGTAGATCACCAAATCGAAGGGGGGCGCGCGCCGCGTCAACTCGTCCAGTCGACGCTCCACGGTAGGGATGTAGCTTCTGGCGGACTGCACCACGTCCAGGGTCTGGCGCGGCGCCGGGGTGTACCGGTCGAAGGTGTGCACCGCCACGTCGACGTGCCAGACGCGTGGGTCACCGCCCACCAACTCGTTCGTCCCGCCGCCGCAGTGCGCGTCGAAGTCCACGATCAGCACGTTCTTCGCCCCGGCCGCCAGCGCTGCGCGCGCCGCGAGCGCGAGGCCGTTGAAGGTGCAGTTTCCGAGGCCGTACTGCTTGTGCGCGTGGTGCAGCCCGCTCGAGAGCGAACCCGCCACGCGCGCCCCCGAGCGCAGCGCGAAGAGCGCCGCCTCGACGGCGCCCCCACTCGACGACAGAACCGAGGGCATGAGCTGCGGGTCCCACTTGAAGCCCTGCGACTCGGCGAGCGGGCGTGGTTGCCCGGTGCGGACCGATTGGACGTACACCGGATCGTGCACCGCCGCCACTTCGGGCTCCTCGAGCGAGCGCGGCGCCATCAGCTCAAGGCGCGGCATCGGCTGCGCCAGCAGCGAGTCGGCGACCCACTTGGCCTTGCGGGTCGTCTCGTAGCTGAAACCGGCCAGCACGTATTGCGGGCTGTAGTAGACCGCCACGACCGGCAGCGGCACCGGCTCGGGGGTGGGCTCCGGGGTCGGCTCGGGCGTCGGCGCCGCCACGACGACCGTGGGGCTGGGCTCGGGCGGCGCGGCCTCCAGCGGAACGGCGGTTTCTACCGGCTCGGCGCGTGCGCCTCCCTGATCGGTCCCCGGCAAGGCGCACGCGGCGTAGGCCGCGCCGGTGGCCGCGGCGAGCGCGACCACTTGCCGACGTCTGACGTTCCGCAACCGCTTTCGCCTCGCGGACATAGTAGTCCCCAGAAGACGCGTCACGCAGGAGACGTGCCGCTCGGGCGGCCGGTCCACAGAGTACAGGCGCCTGGCACGGAAACTGCCTACGGAGGCGCCAAGATCACGGTCCTTTACGGAATGGTTGCGGCCACTTGGACGACTCTCTTTCAACCATCAAGAACCGTGACTCGGGAACACGCGTACAACTCAATACGGGGGGTTAGTCGACAGGCAGACCACGCTGATTAGGACGAGGGCACACCATGACAATCGACCTGCGCTCGCGGCTCGAGCAGTACCGGCAGGAGGAGCGCCAGCTCTCCTGGGAGGGCACGTTCGCCGACTATTTTGACCTGGTCGTCAAAGCGCCGCAGGTGGCCCGCCTGTCCCACGCCCGGATCTACGACATGATTATGTCGAGCGGCGTCGAGACCGGCCCCAACGGCGAGCAGGCCTTCAACTTCTTCAAAGATGACATCTACGGGCTGCACGACACGATCGCGCACCTCGTGGAGTACTTCCACTCCGCCGCCAAGCGGCTGGAGGTGCGGAAGCGCATCCTGCTCTTCATGGGCCCGGTGGGTGGTGGGAAGAGCACCATCGTCTGGCTGCTGAAGCGCGGGCTGGAGCGCTACACGCGGGCTGAAGAGGGGGCTCTCTACGCGATTAAGGGCTGCCCGATGCATGAGGAACCCTTGCACCTCATCCCCGACGAGCTGCGCCCGGAGATCGAGAAGGAGTACGGCCTGTACATCGAGGGCGATCTGTGCCCCGTGTGCCGACAGCGCCTTCGGGACGAGTTTGACGGCGTCGCCGAGCGCATGCCCGTCGAGCGCATCGCCTTCTCGGAAAAGAATCGTGCGGGGATCGGCACGTTCTCGCCGTCCGACCCGAAGAGCCAGGACATCACCGAGCTGACCGGGTCGATCGACCTGGCGCGAATCGGCGAGTACGGAGTCGAAAGTGATCCGCGTGCCTATCGCTTTGACGGCGAGCTGAACGTCGCTAACCGCGGCCTGATGGAGTTCGTCGAGATGCTCAAGGCCGACGAGAAGTTCCTCTACGGCCTGCTGACGCTCTCGCAGGAGCAGAACATCAAGACGGGCCGCTTCTCGATGATCTATGCCGACGAGTGCATCGTCTCGCACACCAACGAGGCGGAGTACCAGGCGTTCGTCGGCAACCGGCGCAGCGAGGCGCTGCAGGACCGGATCATCCTGATCAAGGTTCCCTACAACCTGCGCGTCTCGGATGAGGTCAAGATTTACGAGAAGCTGATCCGCCAGTCCGATATGCAGAGCGTGCACATCGCCCCACACACGCTGCGCGTCGCGAGCACCTTCTCGGTCCTGACGCGGCTCGAGGAGCCGAAGAAGGCCGGCATGAGCCTGATGAAGAAGCTCAAGCTGTACGACGGCGAGGAGGTGGAGGACTTCACGCAAAAGGACATCCGCGAGCTGCGCGACGACGCCGTGCGCGAGGGCATGACCGGTATCTCGCCGCGCTACGTCATCAACTGCCTGTCCTCCGCCCTCGTCAAGGACGGCACACAGTGCATCAACCCGATCGATGCGCTGCGCGCGCTGCGCGACGGCATGGACACCCACACCGGCATGTCGCGCGAGGACAAGGAGCGCTGGCTCAACTTCATCGCCGAGGCGCGGCGTGAATACGACGAGCTGGCGAAGAAGGAGGTCCAGAAGGCGTTTGTCTACTCCTTTGAGGACAGCGCGCGGACCCTGTTCAACAACTACCTGGACAACGTCGAGGCGTACTGCAACAAACAGAAGATCAAGGACCCGATCACCGAAGAAGAGGTCGAGCCAGACGAGAAGCTGATGCGGGCCGTCGAGGAGCAGATCGGCGTCTCCGAGGTCGCGAAGAAGACATTCCGTGAGGAAATCCTGATCCGGATCTCGGCGCTGGCGCGGCGCGGACAGGGCTTCGATTACCGCTCGCACGAACGCCTGCGCGAGGCGATCGAGAAGAAGCTGTTCGCGGACCTGCGCGACGTGGTCAAGATCACCACGTCCACCAAGACGCCCGACGAGGAGCAGCTGCGCCGCATCAACGACGTGGTCGATCGCCTCATCAAGGAGGAGGGCTACTGCGCCGTGTGCGCCAACGAGCTCCTCAAGTACGTGGGCACGCTGCTGAATAGGTAAGCGAGCGACCCACAATGGAATACACGACCTCGGTCAGCAAGCACGACTGGTCGCTGCACCGTAAGGGCCCGATCGACCAGGCGCGCCACAACACCAAAGTCAAGGAAGCCATCCGCGAAAACCTGGCGGACATCATCGCCGAAGAGGCCATCATTACCTCGGACGGCAAGAAGCTGGTCAAGGTCCCCGTCCGCTCGCTCGACCTTCCCCACTTCCGCTTTGACCCTAAGAAGCAGCGCCACGCCGGTCAGGGTGAGGGCGACTCGAAGGTTGGTGACGTGCTGGGCCAGGACGGGAGCAGCGGCACGGGGAAGGGTCCGGGCAAGGGCAAGCAGGCGGGCGACACGCCCGGCGTCGACTATTACGACGCCGAGATCGAGGTCGACGAGCTCGCCGCGCTGATGTTTGAGGACCTGGGCCTCCCGTTCCTCGAGCAGAAGCAGAACGAGGAGCTGGAGGTAGAGAGCATCCGGTTCGACGAGATTCGCCGCAAGGGCGTCATGTCCAACCTGGACAAGCGCCGCATGATGGTCGAGAACGTCAAGCGTCACGCCATAGCGGGCGAGACGCCTCGCTTTGGCGCCATCCGGGACGATGACCTTCGCTTCCGTACGTGGCAGCACGTCTACCGGCGCGAGACCAATGCCGTGGTGATCGCGATGCGCGATGTGTCGGGCTCGATGGGCGAGTTCGAGAAGTACATCACCCGCTCCTTCTATTTCTGGATGGTGCGCTTCCTGCGCACCAAATACCACCGCGTTCAGATCGTCTTCATCACCCACCACACGGAGGCGAAGGAGGTCGACGAGCAGGCATTCTTCAACCTCGGCGAGTCGGGTGGGACGCGCGTCAGCAGCGCCTACCAGCTGGCGCTGGACATCGTGAGCGAGCGCTACGACCCGGCGCGCTGGAACGTGTATCCCTTCCACTTCTCAGACGGTGACAACTGGGGCGACGCCGACAACCAGCGGTGCGTCGACCTGGTGAAGGCGCTGCTCGACCGTGCCAACGTCTTCGGCTACGGCGAGATCCGGGAGCACTCCTACGGCACGCCCACCACCCTGATGGGCGCCTTCCAGGGCATCTCCGACAAGCGCTTCATCCCAGTGGTGATCAAGGGCAAGTCCGACGTCTACCCCGCGCTTCGCTCTTTCTTCAGCCTGCGGGACGAGAGCGGTGGACTGAGGACTGCGGCATGACGGTCGACCCCGTCACCAAGGACCCGTTCACCGCGCAGCTCGAGCACTGGATCGAGCGCATCTGGGAGCAAGCGCGCGCCTTCGGACTCGACCCGTATCCGACGCACTTCGAGATCGTGCCGGCGACGATCATGTACGAGTTCGGCGCGTACGGTCTGCCCGGTCGCTTCTCCCACTGGACTCACGGGCGCGCCTTCCACCAGATGAAGACGATGTACGACTACGGGCTCTCCAAGATCTACGAGCTGGTGATCAACACCGACCCGTGCTACGCCTTTCTGATGGAGGCGAACTCGCCGCTCGAGAACAAGCTGGTCGTGGCGCACGTCCTGGCGCACTGCGACTTCTTCCGCCACAACGCCTACTTCCGTCACACCAACCGGCAGATGGTGGAGACCGCGTCGGTCAACGCCGAGCGCATCCGGAGCTACGAGTTCGAGCACGGCGTACGCGCCGTCGAGCGGTTCCTTGACGCCGTGCTCTCGATCGAGGAGCACGTGGACGTGCTCGACGCCGGACGCCCCGGGGCGCGCGCCGTCGACGGGGACGCTGAAGACAAGCCCTCACGCCCGCGCACCACGGCGTACGACGACCTCTTCGAGCTGGATACGCGCCTCGATCCGGGCAAGGGCGCTCCGGCGGTGCGGGCGCCGCGCAAGCGCTTCCCGGTCGAGCCGCAGCGCGACATCCTGGGCTTCCTGCAGGAGCACACGCCGCACCTGGAGGACTGGCAGCGCGACGTCATCGCCATCGTGCGCCAGGAGCGCCTGTACTTCGTGCCGCAGATGCGCACCAAGATGCTCAACGAGGGCTGGGCGTCGCTCTGGCACTCCCGCATTCTCCGCGAGCTGGACCTGCCTGACGACGAGTACGCCGAGTTCGCGCGCCTGCACAGCTCGGTGGCGGCGCCGTCGCGGCGCAGCCTCAACCCCTACTACGTCGGCATGAAGCTGCTCGAGCACGTCGAGCGCGAGGAGAAGGTGCCGCTGTTCGAGATCCGCAAGCTGGAAAGCGATGTCTCGTTCATGCGCAACTTCCTGAACAAGGAGGCGGTGGAGGAGCTAGACCTCTACCTCTACGAGTTCGAGGGCGGCGAGTGGAAGGTGGTGGAGAAGGACTGGGAGAAGGTCCGCGACGGGATCGTCAGGTCGCTCACGACGTACGGGATCCCGTACATCGTGGTCGAGGACGGCGACCACAAGCGCAACCGCGAGCTGTATCTCAAACATTGCTTCGAGGGTGACGAGCTCGACCTGCGCTACGCCGAAAAGACGCTCGCCCAAGTCCACGCGATCTGGGACCGCACGGTCCACCTGGAGACGGTCATCGAAGGCAAGCCGACGGTTCTGACCTTCGATGGCGAGAAGAGCAGCCGCGCCACGCTGTAGCCGTCGCCGCAAGCGCCGGGGGCTACCATGTGGCCCCCAATGAACCGCCGCTACACCGGTGTCTGGCCCGTCGTGCCCACGACGTTTGATGAAGCCGGAGCGCTCGACCTCGATTCCCAGAAGCGCTGCGTCGACTTCCTGATCGACGCCGGCTCCAATGGCCTGTGCATTCTGGCGAATTACTCCGAGCAATTCGCGCTGGCCGACTCCGAGCGCGAGCTGCTCACGCGCACGATCCTGGATCACGTCAATGGACGCGTCCCGGTCATTGTCACGACCACCCACTTCAGCACCGACGTGTGCGCCGCGCGCTCGCGGTTCGCCCAGGACGCGGGTGCCGCGATGGTCATGATCATGCCCCCGTACCACGGCGCCACCATCCGCGCCCCCGAGGGCGGGATCGTCGAGTTCTTCCGTCGCGTCTCGGACGCGATCTCGATCCCGATCATGATCCAGGATGCGCCCGTCGCCGGCACGCCGCTCTCGGCGCCCTTCCTCGCGCGCAT
>DASTZM010000544.1:0-2121 GCA_035764305.1 Chloroflexota bacterium
GACCATCTCCCACCCCTCCTGCCCCAGCGCGTGGATGGTCGCCCAGAAGTCTTTAGAGTCCACCTGAATCGTCTCCTGCGCGCCGCTGAACTCGACGGCGCCCCATGCATCGTCCACCACGTCTTGCCCCGGTATCGCACCGGTCCGGCTCCGCGTCCAGGTGAACTCAGCGTATTCCCACTTCTGCATCGCCGGCCTGTGCCCCCATAGCTCGGAGTCTACGCGTGTTTGCGCGTGCCAGCAGCGTGGCCGCGGATCGAGACCCTGCAATGGGTCCGACCTGGCGAGCCGAGCTGGAACGGCTGGGACGGACGGCCGCGATCCGGCGTGCGTCACCCGGTGAGCAGAAGCGGTTTCGTGCCCCGCCAGTGCAGCGGGGTCGTCCCCAGTGCCCTGAGGCGCGGCATCGCGCAGCGGGTCATGGGTGTGGGATGGCGGCACCGCCAGCTCTGGCCACGGGCAAGCGCTCCGTCCGCCTCCTTCGCGCGCGAGCGCGCTTCGGCGTCGAACTGGCGCACGTTGGCGTTGACCTTGCCGTTGTACGCGCGGGGGAGGGAGGTAGACCGCACGAAGCGGCCCGTGCCCTGATTGCGCAGATCCGACGGATGTCGGCGAAGCCGCGGGGCCTGGCGCTGCTCTTCACCACCGTGCTGTCATCGGCGATCGGCGGCCTCGCGCGGGTGGAGGTGCTGAACCAGTTCGCGGTGCTGATCTGCCTCGTCGAGGCGGCCGGCATGACCGGCACGATGGTGGCCTGGATGCGCTTCCGCGGCATGGACCGGCGCAGCACCACCGAGATGGCGGTGGCGATGCTGGTCCCCCTGGTCCACACCTTCGGGCTGCTTGGGGTGGGGGCCATCCCCGGCGCCGCGGCCTGCGGCGTGTACTGCGTAGCGATGGTTCCGGCGATGCTCGCGGCCATGCTGCTTCGGTACGACACCTACGCCGGACACGCCGGTCACGCGGCGCATGCCGCCTAGGAACTCGCAGGCGGACGCGCCGGGAGATGATGGACACGCTGTGGGGCACTGACTACGTGGCCGAGAGCAGCGTGGCGGATCGCCAGATCCGCGACCTGCCGGCGCGCCTCCAGAACGACTGGCGCCGCCCGCGGCTCGTCGCGACGGTGCCGGGGCAGGGCTACCAGTCCCTGCCGACACTGGCAGAGGCGCCGGCGGCGGGGTCGACACCGGAACCGTCGGGGGAGCTAGTTGGGCGCCGAAGGCGCCGAACGGAAGCGCGCGCCTGCCCCCGTTAGCCGCGGGCGGGTGAGGCACTCCTAGCTCGGAGCCGGGGCCGCGTGAACGGCACCCGACGGGGCACGCGATACCGCGGATCCGCCTACGCCCAGCGCCGCGTACGCCCGTTCGTATTCGGCGTAGCCGCCACCGGCCATCGCCCGCAGGACGGCGACGCGCTGCTCCAGCGCGTCCGCCAGACCAGCCGGATAGCGCGTCAGCATCGACGACGTGGCATCCGCGAGGTACCCGGACGCCGAGGATGCTGCTGCCGCACAGCGTTACCTGGAGGCCGACGCACGGGCCGATCGTCGTCTGCGTCCGGGATAAGGACGCGAGGCGCCGGCCGCTGGCAGCTGCCGCTCCAATACCACGCGCCGCTCCCCACCTTCAGAAAAAGGGCTTCGGCCTCGTGGTCAACCACTAAGCGCCAGCGCCTCGCCCCGCCGCTGAGACGCTACCGCGGTGGTGGGGCGGGTGCGTATCGCGCACCGGCGAGACCGGGGCCCGCGCCGTCGGCCTCTGCGCGGGGAACGTTGCCGCGATCTGCGTCCGCCGGTCATGGGAGATGATGCGGCCGGCCTCGGCGACCTCACCCGGCGCGGACGGGCAGCGCCGTCTCGCACGCCCATGTTGTGGTTCGGTAGAGGGGTCGTTGTGGTGGGAGTCTCTGCGGGTTTTCCCCGATGCCTGTTCGATTCGAACGATGCAGCGTCGGGAAGGAGGCGGAGATGCGAGCTTCCGACCGTACGTGTGTTCTGCGCCCACTCGGCGCGGTGCTGTTCGTCGCCGCTGCACTGCTGCTGGGGCACGTGGTGTCGTTCGGATCGGGCGCGGCCTCGGCCGACAGCCTCATCGAGCGGGAGGACGCTCACTCTGGGTG
>DASTZM010000545.1:0-4605 GCA_035764305.1 Chloroflexota bacterium
CACGGCATCGCGCTGGCAGGTCTGGGGTGGGACACGATGATCGCGGCGTACCTGCTCAACCAGTCGATCCGGTCGGCGGGCGTGCGCGAGCTGGTGTTCCAGATGCTGGGACGCGAGATCGAGGGGGCGGCATCGCTGGCGCCGAAAGGGGGCACGCTGGCGGACGTGGCGGTGGAGCACGTGGCGGCGGAGGCGCTGCTGGAGGCGCGGCTGCTGTGGCAGATCGCGCGGCAGCAGCGGACCGACCTGTCCGAGAAGGGGCAACTGGACCTGTTCAACAAGGGCGAGCTGCCGCTGGTGCCGGTGCTCTCGGCGATCGAGCGGGCGGGGGTGAAGGTGGACGTCGACGTGCTGGGCGAGATGAATCGCGAGCTGTCGGCGCAGATCACGAAGGCCGAGCTGGAGATCTACAACTCGGTGGGGCACCAGTTCACGATCAACTCGCCTCAGCAGCTGGGCAAGGTGCTGGTGGAGGAGCTGCACCTGCCGCTGACGAAGCGCACCAAGACGGGCTGGTCGACCGACGCGACGGTGCTGGAGGAGCTGGCGGGCACGCACCCGGTGATCGAGCAGATCCTCACCTACCGGCAGCTGACGAAACTGCGCTCGACGTACATCGAGGCGCTGCCGGCGCTGATCAACCCGCGCACGGGGCGGATCCACACGACGTTCAACCAAGCGGTGGCGGCGACGGGCAGGCTCTCGAGCGAGGCGCCCAACCTGCAAAACATCCCGATCCGGACCGAGCTGGGGCGGCGCATCCGGCGTGCGTTCGTCGCCGGTGGGGATGACCTGCTGCTGCTGACGGCGGACTACGCGCAGATCGAACTGCGGATCGCGGCGCACATCACGCAGGACGCGCTGCTGAAGCAAGCGTTCGCCGAAGACGAGGACGTGCACACGTCGACGGCGTCGGTGGTGTTCGGCGTGCCGCGGGACAAGGTGACGCCGGATCAGCGGCGCCTGGCGAAGACGACGAATTTCGCGGTGCTGTACGGGATCAGCGACTTCGGGCTATCGCAGCGGGTGGGAATCTCGCGCGACGAGGCGGCGCCGTTCATAGAGGCGTACCTCGGACGTTACGAGGGGGTGCGCAACTACATCGCGCGCACGAAGCGCGAAGCGCGCGAGAAGGGGTACGTCGAGACGCCAATGGGGCGGCGGCGCTACTTACCGGAGCTGCGGGCGGCGAACGCGGCGGTGCGCGCGGCGGGGGAGCGCGCGGCGATCAACATGCCGATCCAGGGGGCGCAGGCTGACCTGATCAAGCTGGCGATGATCGAGATCCACGATGCGCTGTCCAAGCGGGGGCTGCGCACGCGCATGCTGCTGCAAGTGCACGACGAGCTGGTCTTCGAGGTACCGCGGGCAGAGCTGAACGAGGTGGCCGAGCTGGTGCGGAAGGAGATGGAGGGGGCGGTGACGTTCGACGTGCCAGTGAAGGTGGAGATGAAGGTGGGGACCAACTGGTACGAGATGCAAACCCTGGAAGCGCGTGCCAGAGCTGCCTGAAGTCGAGACGATCCGCGCCGATCTGGAGCGGCGGATCGTGGGCCGGCAGGTGGTGCGGGCGGAGCTGCTCTGGCCGGGCTGCGTCGCGATTCCCACGGCGGAGGAGCTGGTGCGCGACCTTCCGGGACACACGATCGAGCGCGCGGGGCGCCGCGGGAAGTTCCTGGTGCTGGACCTGGATGGCGGCGCCGCGCTGACGGTGCACCTGCGGATGACGGGGCGGTTCCGGCTGCCCAAGAAGGGCGAGGCGCGGCCGAAGCACTTGCACGCGGTGATCTCGCTGGACGACGGGCACGACCTGTGGTTCGAGGATCAGCGCAAGTTTGGCCGACTGTACTTCACGCGCAACAAAGATGAGCTGGCGGCGGTGCTGCGCAAGCTGGGGCCGGAGCCGCTGGACGCGACGTTCACGCGTGCGGCGCTGGCCGAGCTGCTAGCCAAACGGCGCGCCCAATTGAAGCCGCTGCTGTTGAACCAGTCGTTCGTGGCCGGGCTGGGCAACATCTACGTGGACGAGGCGCTGTTCCGCGCGAGGCTGCATCCGCTGCGGCGCAGCGACACGCTGTCCCCGAAGCAGGTCACCGCGCTGCACGCGGCGATCGTGCACGCGCTGCGTCAGGGGATCGTCAACCGCGGGACGACGCTCTCCGACTACCGCGACGCGTGGGGGACGGCGGGCATGAACCGCGAGCGCTTGCAGGTGTTCCGGCGCGAGGGGAAGCCGTGTCCGCGGTGTGGAACGCCAATTGAGAAGATTCGGGTTGCCCAGCGCGGCACGCACTACTGTCCTTCATGCCAGTCGCCACCGCCCACAACTTAGTCAAGTCCTACGCGGGCGAGACCGTGTTCCGCGGCGTGGGCTTCGAGATCCAGGACCGCGACCGCGTGGCGCTGGTGGGGGCGAACGGCACGGGCAAGACGACACTGCTGCGGATCATCGCGGGGATCGAGAAGCCCGACGCGGGGGGAGTCGCGTTCGCGTCGGGCACGCGGCTGGGCTACCTGCCGCAGGAGGTGACGTTCCCGCCGGGCGTGACGCTGCGCCAACACGTGCTGCGCTCCTTCCAGCCGCTGCTGGACCTGGAGAAGCGGCTGGAGGCGCTGCAAGAGCGCATCTCGAGCGCGCCGGCGGGCACCGATCTGACGGCGGCGCTGCGTGACCACGACCGGCTGCAACACGAGTACGAGGTGGGGGGCGGCTACACGTACCAGAGCCGGCTGCGCGAGGTGCTGAACGGGCTGGGGATCGAAGAAGAGCGACTCGACCAGCCGCTGGAGACTTTCAGCGGCGGCCAGCGCACGCGCGTGGCGCTGGCGGAGCTGCTGCTCTCCGGGCGCGACTTGCTACTGCTGGACGAGCCGACGAACCACCTGGACCTGGAAGCGACGGAGTGGCTGGAGGAGTTCCTGACCTCGGCGCCGCAGGCGATCCTGATCACGTCCCACGACCGGTGGTTCCTGGACAAGGTGGCGAAGCGGGTGTGGGAGCTGTCCCACGGCAAGCTGGAGCGCTTCACGGGCAACTACAGCGAGTACGCGGCGCAGCGCGCGGAGCGGCTGGAGCGCCAGCGCAAGGAGTACGAGGCGCAGCAGCGGCAGATCGAGAAGACCGAGGCGTTCATCGATCGGTATCGCGCGGGGCAGCGCGCGCGACAGGCACGGGGGCGCCAAAAGCTGCTGGACCGCCTGGAGCGGGTGGAGCGCCCGCGCGACGCGGGCGCGATGGCGCTGGCGATCAAGTCGACGCTCCGCTCGGGCGAGACGGTGCTGGCGACGGAGGGGCTGGCGGTGGCGACAGGGACGGGACGGCCCGAGCCGGTGCGGGCTCAACCGGGCATGCCGGTGGTGCGCGAGGCGACGGGGGCGCGGGCGGACGCGGGCAGCGTGCTGTTCCGCGCGGAGGACCTGGAGCTGCGGCGCGGCGATCGCGCGGCGGTGGTGGGGCCGAACGGCGCCGGGAAGACGACGTTCCTGCGCGTGGTGACGGGGGAGCTGGCGCCGGCGGCGGGGCGCGTGTACGTGGGCTACGGCGTGCAGCTGGCGTACTACGCGCAGGCGCACGAGCAGCTTTCGACCCAAAAGACGGTGCTGGACGAGATCCTCTCGGCCAAGAACATGGGAGAGGCCGAGGCGAGGACGTACCTGGGCCGGTTCCTGTTCAGCGGCGACGACGCATTCAAGTCGGTGGGGAGCCTGAGCGGCGGCGAGCGGAGCCGCCTGGCGCTGGCCAAGCTGGCGCTGGGGAACGCGAACTTCCTGGTACTGGACGAGCCGACGAACCACCTGGACATCTACTCCCGGGAGGCGCTGGAGGAGGTGCTGCGCGAGTTCAACGGCACGATCCTGTTCGTCTCGCACGACCGCTTTCTGATCGACGCGCTGGCGACAGAGGTCTGGTCGCTCGAGTCGGGGCGGTTGACGGCGCGGAAGCAATCGTGGGCGGAGTTCGAGGAAGAGCGACGTACGGCGAAGGAGCGGGCGCGCGCCGCCGCGGAGCAGCGTCGGACGGCAGCGGCGGCGCCGGCGGTGGAGGCGGCGAACGAGACGCGGACGCGCACGCGCGAGGCGGCGAAGCGGAAGGCGCGCCTCGACGCGCTGGAGGCGAAGATCGCAACGGCGACGGCCGAGCTGCACGTGATCACGGCCGAGCTGGAGGCGGCGAGCCTGGCGGGCGATCGGGTGCGGATCGCCGACCTGGGCCGGCAGCACGAGGCGCACACGGCGGCGCTGCACGAGCTGGAGTACGAGTGGGTGCGCCTGCAGGACGAGGACGAGGCGTCACTTGACGCGGGCACCGCGGCTGGCTACCGTAGCCCCTGAACGATGGCACTCAAGACACGCCTGATACTCGGCGCCACGGCTGCGGCACTGACGCTGCTTCTCCTGTCCGGCATCGCGGGCGCACAGCAGGCGACGCCGACACCCGTCGTCACGGTAGGCACCGGCGCGGTGCAAGTCATTCGTACGCCGATGCCGCTGAGCGCGATCGTGACGATCGCGATCGTCGCGGCGGCGGCGTCCGCGGTGAACGGGCTGGTGGGCGCGATCTTCCTATTCGTGATCTGGATGTGGCTGTATGGCGGCGCGCTGCCG
>DASTZM010000546.1:0-2774 GCA_035764305.1 Chloroflexota bacterium
CCACCAGCGCCAGGCGAGGATGGCCAGGACCGCCGCGCTGAAGGCGATGGCCGGGGTGTGACCGAGCAGCTTCTCGGGGACCCAATAGACGGTGTTGTAGGCGCGGTAGCGGTCGAGGGCGACGAGGAACTGGCGCGGCCAATCGCCCAGCACGAGGTACGAGAGGGCGAGCAGCGCGGTGACGGTGAGGCCACAGGACAGCGCCAGGCGGCGGCGATCGGGCCGGAGGACTGACCACACGACCACCGAGAGCACTGGGAGCGCCGCGAGCTGCGGCTTGAGCATGGCGAGGCCAAGCAGGATGCCGGCGAGCACAACGCGACGTCGCGCGGCGTGGTACGCGCCTGCGACGAGGAGCAGGACGACGAGGCCGCTGAGCTGCTGGAGGACGAGCGTCTGTAGAGAAGGAAAGAAGAGCACCGACGCGAGCCCGACGCCGGCCTGTGTGGCTCGCGTGGAGGACGGCGAGACAAGCCGGAGCCAGAGGTGGGACGAGAGGACCAGGCAGAGGGCGAGAAGGGCGACGGCGAGCCAGCGGACAAGCTCGAAGGGAAGGGGCATCAGTGGGAAGAGATAGGCGAGGACGAAAGGCGGGTATTGGAAGGTCGCGACGTTCTGGAAGTCGGCGGAAGGGGTAACGACGTGACCGTAGACCAGCTGGTGGAGCTGGTTGGCGAACTCGACGGTATAGGGACTGCGTCCGGCGAGCAGCGCGCGGGCACCGAGCCAGGGAACAAAGAGATCGGACGGGACGAAGGCGCTGCCGACGAGGGCCATCTCGCGAGTGAGCTGGGCCGCGAGGAGCCGGAGAGCGCAGTAGGCGTAGGCCAGGACGACGGGGACGGCCAACAGCCAGGCGAGCCGCGCGCGGGGTGACACGGCTCAGGCGACGCGGCGCAGGATGGCCGCGGTGCGGTCGACGTAGGTGACGCGCCAGGCGGGGTCGGCGGCGAGGGCGCGGACGGCGGGGGTGCCAGCGTCGAGGAGGACCCACTGAATGGCGTGGCGATCGAGGACTTTCTGCCAGCCCGGCTCGAGCTCAATCACGTCGAGGAACTCGCGGGAGAGGTCTTCGCCGTAGAAGTCGGTCTGGCCATCGATGAAGACGCGGTTGTCGGGCCACATGGCGTGCAGGAGGTAGCCGCCCCAGCGGAGCTCGTTGAAGCCGTTGCCGGGGAGTGGGTTGGCCTTGAGGTACTGGACGGCGGCGACGGGCTGGCGCGTGGGATCGAAACGGACGCCGAGTGGGGCTTCGCCGCCGCGGTGCTGGGCGGCGGCGACGGCGAGGAGGGCGGTGACGGCGGCGATGGGGAGGACCTGGCCGCGAGAGCGCGCCTCGATGCGCGTGTAGGCGGCGTTGCGGCGGCCCACCCAGGCGGCGACGGAGCGGGCGGCGGCGTCAAAGCGCCGGCCGAACTGGGGCCGGGGCAGCGCACCGAGCTGGGCGGCGAGGGTGGGGGCGAGGATGAGCGCGAAGAGGGGCACGTTGCGGGCGGAGTGCAGCGCGAAGTAGGTGAACGCGAGGCTGAGCAGCCCCTCGTGCAGGGCGAGGCGGCGCCGGGACCAGGCGAGGCCGGCGACGAGGGCGACGAGCATGACCACGAAGAAGAGGAAGTCCGGGGAATGGAAGTCAGGGGACATGTACTCCTGCGTACGGTCGACGAGGAGCTTCTTGCCGAAGTAGCCGGTGACGTGGGCGTAGAGGCCGGGACCGGCGGGGTTGGCCAGGGTGGCGAGGAGGGTGGCAGCGGTGGGGAGCGCGGCGCCGCGGAGGCGGCGGCGCGCGGCGTGGGCGGCGTCTGCCGAGCCGGCGAGGGCGCGGAGGACGTCGCTGCCGACGAAGGCGCCGAGGAGGATGAGGCCGATCAGGAAACCGCCGTGGGCGTTGACCCAGAGGAGCATGACGAGTGGGAGCTGCCAGAGTGAGCGGCGGGTGGCGCGGCCGGCGAACCAGTCGTCGAGCGCGCGAGAGAAGATGACGGCGCCGAGGAAGGTGAGGACGTGGGGACGGGCGAGCCAGTGGATGGCGGAGGCGGCGCCGGCGAGGACGGCGACGGGGAGGGCGAGGAGAAGGGCGTGGCCGCGCCGGCGGAGGTGGGTGTAGAGGAGGGCGCAGGCAGCCGCGATGACGACGCCATGGAGCAGGACGGGGCCGGCGAGGCCGGCGGCGCGGTAGGAGAGGGCGCTGGAGACTTCAGCGAGCCACTCGTAGGGGACGAAGTGCTGGCCGGCCATGGTGAAGGAGAAGACGTCCTGGGTGGGGATGCCGTGGGTGAGGATGTACTCCCCGACGGTGAGGTGGCGCGAGGCGTCGCCGTCGGCGGAGACGAACTTGGGGGCGACAGTGAGGGTGATGCCGATGACGGCGAGGAAGATGAAGTGGGCCATGGTGGGGATGGCGTAGCGGAGCAGCGCGCTGGGCCGCAGCGCGAGTCGCGGCGCGGCGGCGATGGCGGGCGTGAGGGTGGAGAGCATGTTGGCGCTTCGAACGGAGGCGCGCGCGCGCGTGGGATGGGATTGGGAGGGTCGGCGCGAGAAATCAGCCGTTTGGGGGGTGCGTCACTTTTCCGAAGGGGGAGGCGTTTGGTGGTGTGTCCGGCCCCACGGCGAAGGCCGAAACCGGAGGGACACGAGGCAGAGGCCTCGAAGCAAACCTAGCGAAAAGGAAACACTCACATGTTCGACATGATCAAGAAGCTGGCGGTTGAGGAAGACGGCGCGGACGCGACCGAGTACGCCCTGCTGGCGGCGCTGGTGGCCATCGGGCTGATCGG
>DASTZM010000547.1:0-5474 GCA_035764305.1 Chloroflexota bacterium
GATCGCCGCCGCGCTCGGCAACGCCGACCATGACCCGACGACGTTCGACGCGGCGCGCCGCCTGACCGCGTCTCTACGCGCACTCAGGCACGCCGTCGACTCGGCGCGCGAGCTGGCCGTCCACTCGATCGCCCTCTCGGGCCTCTCGGAGACCGTCATTCTCGAAGCCGTCGAGACCGTCGCCGGCGGCTCCGCGCCCGATCAAACGCAGCCGCTCCACTCTACGGTCGAGCGGCTCGATCTCGGCACGCTCGCGCTCGATCAGTCCCCGCGCACCACCTTCGACGTCACGGGCGGCCCGGGCAGGATCATCGTCGAGAGCGATCAGCTGACCGTCGAGCCGCTGCAGTTTGGTCCCGGCGCGACGCGCATCGCCGTCTCGGCGGCGGCCATGCCCGCCGGCGGCGTGCTGCTCACCTCGCTGCGCGCGGTGACCCCCGCCGAGATTCTGGAGATTCCCCTCTTCGCCCGCTGGGCGGCCCAGCCGGGCGCCGCCACCGTCCGCGCCGCGGGACGCGCTGCCGAGGCGGCGCCCGCCCCCACCGCACCGCCGGTCATCGTCAAGACCACCGTCCTCATCTCGCGTGTCACCGCCGTGCCGCGCGCGCTCGCCCTCCAGCGGGCCGTGCAGCAGGTGGCGGGCGTCGCCGAGGTCAAGGCCGCCGGCTATGAGCAGTCCGTCCTCACGCTCCAGGTGATGCACGAGGCGCGCGTCAACCTGGTGGAGCAGGTCACCCGGCTGCGGGGCTTTCCGCTGCGCCTGGTCGACTCCTCGCTCGGCCGGCTTCACCTGACGGCCTAAGGGCGGTAATCACCCAGACCCCGGCCAGGGAGAGAACCGCCGCGGTCACCACGAACGCGCCGCGCAGGCCGAACACGCTCGCCACCGCCGCGCCGGCGGCCGGCCCGGCGGCGCTGCCCAGCGAGGTCGCCGTCGCGGTCAGTCCGAAGATCAGACCGCGCCGCTCGACCGGGGTCCCCACCGCGATGATGGCCATTACCCCCGGGATCAGTCCGCCCGTGAACGTTCCCTGCAGCGCGCGCAGCGCCAGCAGCTGCCACGGGGCGTGCACCAGCGCCTGCGGTAGGTAGAACAGCGCCCCCAGCAGCGCGCAGCCGCCCACGACGCGCGTGTGACCCAGCCGGTCCCCTACCCGGCCGGCGAAGCCCGCTGCCAGTGCGCCGGTCGCCGCCCCTGCGCCGAGCATTAGTCCCGACAGCGTCGCAACGCCGGCGCCGTTTCCCGCCAGCTCCCCCACGAAGAGCGGCAGCACCGGCTGCACCGCGCTCATCCCCGCCTGCACGAAGAACAGCGTCGCGATCAGCGCGAGCAGCCCCGGCGAGCCGGCCACAAGCCGCCAGGCGGCCACGAGTCCGCGCGCCCCGGGCTCCGTCACCGCCGGTCGCGAGAAGTCCTCCTGCACCAGGCGCAGCACCGCCACGCCGGTCGCCGTGAGCAGCACCCCCGTCACGACGAAGCTCGGCCCGTATCCCACGTGGTCGGCGATCACACCGCCCACCAGCGGCCCGGCGGTGTTCCCCAGAAACGCCGCCGTCTGCATCATGCCCAGCACGTAGCCCAGCTGCTCTGCCGGCGCCACGCTCGTGACCAGCGTGCGGGTCGCCGAGACCGTTCCGGAAAAGAGTCCCTGCACGAGCCGCAGCGCCAGCAGCTGTTCGGGTGACCGCGCAAAGCCCATCACGGCCACCACCGCGCCACCCCCAAACAGCGCGCGCGTGACCATGGGCTTGCGTCCGTGCCGGTCGGCGATCGTGCCCCACACCGGTGCGATCGCCGCCATGACCAGCATCCCGCCGGAGGACATCAGCCCGGCCCAGCGCGCCGCGTTCCGCGCGTCCCCCACGCCCATCGACTGCACGTACAGCGGCAGGAACGGCGTGGCCATGCCAAACGCCAGCATCGCCACGCACTGGCACGCACACAGTGTCCAGAATGTGCGCTTCCAGTCGGTTCGGTCCGGTGGCATCCATCGGTAGTATCACCAGGAATGCCACCGCTGCGGACCGACTACGCCTTCCTCCGCGACGTCGTCGAAGAGATGGAGCGCAGCCTTCCCTACGCCTCCGCGCTCTACAAGAGCGAGGACGGCGTCAACGTCAACTTGCGTGACGGCGAGCAAGGCGCGTCACAGCGCGATCCACATGCTGGGATCGTGCTCACCGCCTCCAACGGCACCTTTCTGGAGGAGGAGGCAACGGGCGACACATCCCCCGACGCGGTGCGCCAGGCCGCCGCGCGGCTCGTCGAGCGCGCCACTGCGCGCCGCGAGCGTCTCGGCGGCGCCCAGCCGCTCGAGATCGATCCCGGCGAGCCGCTCGAGCGGGACTTCGTCACGCCCGTCAAGGTCGACGCGTCCTCGCAGACTCTCGCGCAAAAGCTCGAGCGGCTCGAGGCGCTGCGCCAGCAGCTGCGCACGCTCGATCCGCGCATCATCCAGGCGACCCTGCGCTACTCCGACGGCGTCGAGACCAAGCTGTTCGTCAATCGCGCGCGCGTCGCCTCCGAAGAGCTGCACCGGCTGCAGGTCTTCCTCACCGTGTTCGTCGCTGACGGCGCGCAGCGCCGCTACGACTGGTTCTCGCAGGGCGGCATGGGCGGACTCGAGCTGGCCGACGTCAAGCGCGAGACGCTCGAAGAGATGCGCGACACCGCCCTCATGCTGCTCGAATCCAAGCCCGTCCCGCCGGGCACCTACGACGTCGTGACCGACCAGAGCGTGACCGGTGTGCTCGCGCACGAGGCGTTCGGGCACGGCGTGGAGACCGACATGTTCCTCAAGGACCGCGCCCGCGGCGCCCACTACGTCGGCAAGCGCGTCGGATCGAACCTGGTAAACATCCTGGACGACCCATCGGTCCCAGGCGCGTACGGCACGTACTTCGTCGACGACGAGGGCCAGATCGCGACGCCGACGCAGATCATCAAAGACGGCATCCTGCAGCGTGGGATCTCGGACCTGTACTCCGCCACGCGCCTGGGCATCGCGCGCTCCGCCAACGGCCGGCGAGAGAGCTTCGAGCGCAAGGCCTACGCGCGCATGTCCAACACGTTCTTCGCGGCTGGGAGCAGCCCGCGCGCGGCGCTGCTCGAAAGCCTGGAAGACGGGCTGTACCTGTGCCGCGCGAGCAGCGGCATGGAGGACCCGAAGGGCTGGGGTATCCAGATCGCGACGCACTTCGCGCGCGAGTACAAGCACGGCAAGCCGACCGGGACGATTTACGCCCCAATCGCCATCACGGGCTACGTCCCCGAGCTGCTCGACGACGTCACGATGGTCGCCGACGACTTCGAGCTGCATCCCGGTGGCTGCGGCAAGGGCTGGAAAGAGTTCGTCAACGTGTCCGACGGCGGCCCCCACCTTCGCACGCGAGCTCGGATTGGATAGGGCAGCGGGGAAGCGGGGAGGGTGAAGTGATCGATCAGATCGTCTCGCAGCTCGAGCGCACCGAAGGCGTCGACGACTGGACGCTGCGCCGGCGCCGCGCCCGGAGCGCACAGCTCTACCTGATCGGACACGACGTCGAGAGCGTGCGCGAGGTCGATACCGAAGAGTATGAGGTGGAGGTCTTCAACGACCACGCCTTCCCCAAGGACTTCCGCGACCGTGGCGGCGCCCCGCCGCAGGGACTGGCGCGCGGCGTCACGTCGATCAAGCTCATTTCGGCCGACCGCGGGCGGCTGCAGCAGCGCGTCGAGGACGCAGTCACGATGGCGCGCCTGGTGCACAACCCGGCGTTCACACTCCCCGAGCACGGCACGTACCCGGACGTGCCCCTGGCCGACCCGCTTCTGGCGACCGCCGATTCGAGTCGCAACGCGCTCGACGCGTTCGCCGACGAGCTGGCGGGCTACGTCGCCGCTGAGAAGGGTGTACGGCTCAGCGCCGCTGAGCTGTTTCTCACGCTGGCCGAGACCGAGCTGCGCAACAGCCGCGGCGTCCAGGTCGGCGCGAGCGGCACTCGCATCCTGGCCGAGCTGGTGCTCCTTACGCACGGCCAAAGCGGGGGTGACGAAGCCGAATACTTTCGTCAGATCGAGGCACGCCGTCTATCGGATCTGCGGCTGGGCGAGGTCGTCGCCGAATCGGCGCGCTACGCGCGGGACACGCTCCGCGCCCAGGCGCCGCGCACACGCGTCGGCCCCGTCGTCCTCTCGGGCGAGGCGCTGGTCACACTCTTCGAAGCCTTCACGTTCCACGCGTCGGCGCGCGCGGCCTACATGAAGCTCGTCAGCGCCGAGGTGGGACAGGGCATGCTCGGCGACCGTGCGCTCAAAGGAGACGCGCTCACGATCCGCAGCAACGCGCTGCGTCCGTTCGCGCTCGGCGCGCATCGCTTCGACGGCGACGGTGTGCCGGGGCGGGAAGTCACGCTCGTCGAGGGCGGCGTGCTCCGCCAGCGGCTCGCCAACAGTCGCTACGCCCAGTATCTTGGCATCCCGGTCACTGGCGAGGCCGGCACGACCGAGGTCGAGCCCGGCAAGACGCCGCTCTCCGAGCTGCTGCGCGGACCGGTCCTTCACGTCGTCAAGTTCTCGTCGCCGGAGATCGACCCTGTGACGGGCGACTTCGGGAGCGAGATCCGTCTGGCGTACGAGGTCGACGGCGAGAGCGTGACGCCCGTCAAAGGCGGCTCGGTCAGCGGCAACGTGTTCGACGCGTTCGCCGCCGCGCGCTTCTCCAGCAGCACCACTTATCAAGTCGCCGCCGGGTTCTCGGCCGGTGGTGGCGACTACTTCGGTCCCGAGGCGGTGCGCTTCGAATCGCTACGCGTTGCGGGCGAGTAGCGCCCCGCAGATGCGCGCCGGGAGCGCGGGCCCTTCGTAGATCAACCCCGTGTAGAGCTGGATCAGCGATGCCCCGGCGTCCAGCTTCTCCAGCGCGTGGTCAGGCTGGGAGATCCCACCCGCACCGATGATCGGCAGGCGATCGCCCGCCTCGCGCGCCAGGCGGCGGATGACCTCGGTGGCGCGCGCGCGCAGCGGCTCGCCGCTCAGCCCGCCCGTCTCGCCTGCGCGCGGCCCGCTGACGCCATCGCGCGAGAGGGTCGTGTTGGTGGCCACGATCCCGTCGATGCCACTGGCCCGCGCTGCCTCGACCACCGACGACAGCTGCGCGTCGTCGAGATCGGGTGCGATCTTCACCAGCAGCGGCACGCGCTGGCGCGTGCGTTCGGCGAGCGCCTCGCGTCGACCGACGAGCGTTCCCAGGAGCGACTCCAGCGCCCGGCGCTCCTGCAGCTCGCGCAGGCCCTGCGTGTTGGGCGAGCTCACGTTCACCACCAGATAGCCGGCCAGGTCGTACAGCGTGTCCATAACCGACACGTAGTCCCGCGCCGCGTCGTCCAGCGCCGTCGTGGCGTTCTTCCCCAGGTTGACCCCCAGCACCGCCCCACCAGGGAGCCCCCGCGTCCACGCGGCCAGCCGCGCCCGTGCCGCCGCTGCGCCGCCGTTC
>DASTZM010000548.1:0-4762 GCA_035764305.1 Chloroflexota bacterium
GGCGCACCGCTCGGTGCGCCGCTCAGCGCGCTGTTGGGCGCCGCCTTGGACAGCGAGGCCGAGTCGCTCGCGGTCCCGACTGTCTGCGAGACCCCCGCCGGCCGTGCGCTCAGCACGGTGACCGCCAGGCACGCCGCCGTCGCCACCGATCCCAGGCGCCACCCCCACGCAAGCAGCCCCGCCCACCACGCCGCACCGCGCGCCTCCGGCTCAGCGGGGAGGGCGAACGGACGCGGTGCGCGGAGCAGCGGCTGCGCGCGCAGCAGCGCGCGCGTGACCCGCAAGTCGTCCAGGTCCGCCTGGCACACGCCGCACACCTCGAGGTGCCCCTCCAGCTCGGCGCGGCGTGCGGCGTCGAGCTGCCCGTCGAGGTACGCGTTCAGCTCCTCGTTCAGCTCGTCGTGCGCCGTGTCGCGCGTCTCGGTGGCCATCGTGTTTGGGCGGTCGGGCGGCTCAGCCCGTCTCAGATAGACGGTAGGCGTCCGGCAAGAGTTCCCGGTGGCCCCGCAAGAAGTCTCGCATCCTGGTGCGCGCTCGGTTGATGCGCGACTTGACCGTCCCCAGCTCTACCCCCGTCATCTCGGCGATGCTCTGGTAGTCGTAGCCGTATTGGTCGCACAGCACCACCGCCTGCCGCTGCTCTTCGGACAGCTGCAGCAGCCCCTGCTGCAGCGCCTGCGCCAGCTCCCGCTGCAGCGCTTCTCCCTCCGGCCCCGGCGCCGCGTCCGGCACGTCGCGAGATGGCGTCTCATCCGACGCCCCGTCCGGCGCGGCATCGAGCGACTCGGACGGGCGGCGCCGCCGGTAGCGATGCAGGTCGTGGCACGCGTTAGACGCGATCCGCAGAAGCCAGCCCGCGAAAGATCCGCCCCGGTAGTCGGCGATGTGGCGGAACGCCGAAAGGAACGCCTCCTGCGCCGCGTCGGCCGCGTCCTCCGTGTTGCCCGTCAGGCGGTAGCACAGCGTGTACACCGCGTCCTGGTGGCGCACCACCAGCTGGCTGAACGCTGTACGGTCGCCGCGCTGCGCGCGCGAGATAGTTGTTGTGACGTCGCCCGTCAGATCGTCGAGACGGCCCGCGGGCGGACCGGACGGTCGATCAGCCGCCAATGACAGCGCCGATGCGCCGGTACTTCTCGTAGCGCTGCTCGACCAGCTCGTCGATCGGCCGCGACCTGAGTCGCGCCAGCTCGTCGTGCAGCGCCGCGCCCAGCAGCTCCGCCGTCGCCGCAAGATCGGCGTGCGCGCCGCCCGGCGGCTCGGGGACGATCCGGTCGACCAGCCCCAGCTGGCGCAGGTCCTGCGCGGTCACGCGCAGCGGCCCGGCCAGCTCCGGCGCCAGCTTCGGGTCGCGGTACAGGATGTTCGCCGCCGCCTCGGGCATCGAGACCGAGTAGATCGCGTGCTCCAGCATCAGCAGGCGATCACCCGCGCCGATGGCCAGCGCGCCGCCGCTCCCCCCCTGGCCGATCACGGTACAGACGATCGGGACGCGCAGCTGCATCATCGCCGCGATGTTCTCCGCCAGCGCCCAGCCCTGTCCCCTCGCTTCGTCGTCTAGGCCCGGCGCAGCGCCGCTCGTGTCCATGAACGTGAGCACCGGCATCTGGAACTTCTCGGCGTGGCGGAACAGACGCAGCGCCTTGCGGTAGCCCTCGGGGTGTGGACTACCGAAGTTGCGCTCCACCGCCTCTTTCGTCCCCCGACCACGCTGATGTCCCACCAGCATCACGACGTCCCCGTTCAGCCTGGCCGGACCACCCACGATCGCGCCGTCGTCGCCAAACACCCGGTCGCCGTGCAGCTCGACGAACTCTGTGAACGTCGCCTTGGCGTAGTCCAGCGTCTGCGGACGCTGCGCCAGGCGCGCCACCTCCACCTTCTGCCACGCGGTCAAGCGCGTGTAGATCTCCTCCGTCTTCACGCGCAGCTCCTCCTCCAGGCGCGCGCGCTCCGCCCGCAGATCGTCGTTGGGCGACGCTGCGAGCTGCTTGTCGACCGCCTCCAGGCGGCGGCGCACGTCGGCGATGGGGCGCTCGAAGTCGAGCTGGGCGGTCACGCTGTCGGCCTCGCCAGGGAGCGAGTTTAGCCCGCTGCGATCAGCTCCGCCGAGTGCGCCTGGGGCCGCGCCGCGCCCACCGCGTCCATGTGGAGGCGCAAGATCCGCCCGACCACGTCCCGCATCTCGCGCCGCGGCACCACCAGGTCCACCATGCCGTGGCGCAGCTGGAACTCCGCCGTCCCCGTGTCGGGCGGCACCTTCTCACCCGTCGCCTGCTCGATGATGTGCCGCCCCGCGAAGCCGATCACCGCGCCCGGCTCCGCGATGATGCAGTCTCCCAGCGTCGCATAGCTCGCCGTCACGCCGCCGAACGTCGGATCGGTCAGGATCGAGACGTAGGGCAGTCGCGCCGCTCCGACGCGCCGCACCGCCGCCGCTGTCTTCGCCATCTGGAGCAGCGCGATCACGCCCTCCTGCTGCCGTGCACCGCCCGAGGCCGACACCGTGATCAGCGGCCGGCGCTCGCGGATCGCCAGCTCACACGCCCGCGCGATCTTCTCCCCCACCACCGCCCCCATCGTCCCCACGAAGAACCGCATGTCCAGCACCGCCAGCACCACCGGGATCGAATCGAGCGCCCCGCGACCGTAGGTGCACGCCTCGACCATCTTCGAGCGCTCCGTCTCGCGCTCCAGCTTGGCGGTGTAGCTCTCGCGCCCCTCGGGTGCGAAGTGCAGCGGGTCGCTCGAGCGCATCTCCTCGTCCAGCGGCTCGAAGCTCCCCTCGTCCACCAGCTGCGCAACCCGTTCGTCGGTGCTCAGAGGGGCGTGGTAGCCGCACCGCGGGCAGACCTTGAAGTTGCTTTCCCACTCGCGCGTGTACGTCAGCTCGTGGCACCTGTCGCAGCGCTGCCACATGTCGGTGGGCACCTGTCGCCCGCGGAACAGGCCCCCCGGCCCACCCCCCGGCATGTGCCGGAACAGGTCCTTCACACCTGCGCTCCAAACAGGTCATACGGACCCGCACCGGCCACCTTGACGCGCACCAGGTCGCCCCGCGCCGCGTGGCCGGTGAACAGCACGAACCCGTCCACCTCCGGTGCGTCCCGATACGTCCGGCCCACCAGCTGACCCTTGCCCTCCGCCTCACCCTCGACTAGCACCTCCACCTCCTGCCCCAGGAAGCGCTGGTTGAGGGCCTCCGAGATCCGCTGCTGGAGCGCGAGCAGCTGCCTCTTTCGCGACTGCTTGGTCCGATCCGACACCTGTCGGTCCAATGCAGCGGCCGGCGTGCCTTCCTCCGGGTAGTACGGGAACACGCCGACGCGGTCGAAGCGCACCTCGTTCATCAGACCGGCGATCGCCTCGAAGTGCTCCCGAGTCTCGCCCGGGAAGCCGACGATGAACGTCGTGCGCAGCGCGATCTCGGGCATCAGCTCCCGCGCCCGTGCCAGCACCTGGCGCACGTGTCCCACGTCGCTCGGCCGGCGCATCCCGCGCAAGATCTCGGGGTGCGCGTGCTGAAGTGGGATGTCCAGGTACTTGACCACCTGCGGCAGGCGCGCCATCGTGCTCAGCAGGTCGTCGTTGACCCAGCCCGGGTAGCAGTAATGGAAGCGCAGCCACGGCAGGTCCGGCACCTCCGCGCAGATCCGCTCCAGCAGGCGCGCCAGCGACGCGCCAGACAGCGACGGCTCGCTCGCGAAGTCCTGGCCGTATGCCGTCGTGTTCTGCGAGACCAGAATGACCTCGCGTGCGCCTGCCGCGACGAGCTCCCGCACCTCGCGGACCACGTCCTCCGGCGGCTTGCTGCGCTGCTTTCCCTTGAATCCGGGGATGGCGCAGAAGGTGCACGTCATGTTGCACCCCTCGGCGATCTTCACGTAGGCCGTGGGAGTGCCCGCGGCGCGCGTGAAGGTGGGATCTGCCGCACGCCCCGCCGGGTCGTCCACGCCGTGCCAGCAGGGACGCGCGCCGCGTTCCACTTCCTCCAGCAACCGGTCGATCTCGTGCCACCGGCGCGTGCCCAGTACGCCATCCAGCTCCGGGATGTCGTCCCGCAGCGCATCGCCGAATCGCTCCGCCATGCAGCCCGCGGCGATGACGCGCTGCCCGCGCGGGCGGTCGTTGACGTAATGGAAGATGCGCTCGATCGACTCTTCCTGCGCCGGGCGGATGAAGCTGCACGTGTTCACCACCACGACGTCGGCCTGCTCGGCCGTGGCCGTGGCGGCGTAGCCGGCCCGCGTGAGCGTCTCCGCCATCCCCTCCCCCTCGACCAGGTTCTTGGGACAGCCCAGGTTCTCGATGAAGAACGTGCGGGCCTTCCGCATCAAGCCCGAATCCTAACAGCGGCTCCTGGATACGGGTGCCGGCGAGGGCCCGTCAGCGCGTGAATCGCCGCTCGACGATCTGACCCGCTCCCCCCAGCAGCCCCAACCGCTGCCCGTTGGCGGTCACCTCGACCCCCGCCCCGTTCCCGATCACCAGGTTCACGCTCTGCTGCCCGATCAGACGGCGGTTCGTCCCCGGCTCCAATACCTGCGAAAGCGCTACCTGCCCGTCGACGGTCGCCTCCACCCATGCGCGGTCGACCACACGCAGATCGATCTCCAGCTGTCGCGGGTTCGCTGTCGCCGTCGGCGCGGTCGTCGGCTGCGGTGGCGGCTGAACCGTCGGCGCGCTCGTCGGCTGCGCCGCCGTCGCCAGCGGCTGCAGGCTCACCACCGCGCTCGGTGTCGCCCCGGTTTGCTGCGCCCCC
>DASTZM010000549.1:0-2585 GCA_035764305.1 Chloroflexota bacterium
AGGCGGCTGTCACGCAGGACGCGCTTTCGCGACTCAGTCCAACGTCCCGCACCGATGCTCGCCCCGGCCAGGTTGACCACGGCGCCGGCGCCGCGCAGCGCTTCCGCCCACGCGCCCTGCGTGTGCCCGTCCCAGGTAGCCTCGCGCGCGCCGGCAGCAGCGCCGCCCGAGTGGCGGCTGAGCACGACGACTTCGTGCCCTCGTTGGACCAGGTCGCGCGTCAGCGGCTGGCCGATGAACCCCGTTCCCCCGGCGACGACGATTTTCATGGGTCCAGTTTGAACGCGTTCAGGATCTTTGTCAAGGGGCCGGCTGCGCCGCCGGTCCGCACTGACTAGTAGCCGGCGGCGCAGCCGTCGGCACGGGGCTCGCTGCCGGCGACGTACCCGCCGTCGGGCAGGCGCCGGATGATCTGCCCCTTGCCGAAGAAGGAGGGCGGCTGCGACGTGTCGATCTGGTGCCCACGCGCCTGCAACCCGTCGAGCAGCTCTGCGGGGGTGGACGGCTCGATGGCGACGCCGCGACCGGCGACCCAGTGCCAGCGGGGCGCGTCGAGCGACGCCTGCGGGTTCAGTCCGAAGTCGACCTGGTTGACGACCATCTGCACGTGACCCTGGGGCTGCATGTGCCCGCCCATGACGCCAAAGGGTCCGACGGGCCTGCCCCCCTCGGTGAGGAAGGCCGGGATGATGGTGTGGAACGGGCGTTTGCCGGGCGCGAGCGCGTTGGGGTGAGACTCGTCGAGCGTGAAGCCCCGACCGCGGTTCTGGATGGCGATGCCCGCGCCGGGCACGACGATGCCACTGCCGAACCCGACGTAGTTGGACTGGATAAAAGACACCATCATCCCGCCGGCATCGGCGGCACAGAGGTAGACAGTGCCGCCGCGCTCGGGCGTGCCGGGCGCCGGATCGAGCGCCTTCTCACCGATCAGTCGGCGCCGGCCGCCGGCGTATCGTTTGTCGAGCAGGCCACGCACCGGCACATCGGCGTTCTCCGGGTCGGCGACGTAGCGATGAGTGTCGGCGAAGGCGAGCTTCATGCACTCGATCAGCGTGTGCCACGTCTCGACCGAGTCGCGCGCCTGACGAGGGATGTCGAAGCCTTCGGCCAAGTTGAGGGCGATCAGCGCGGCGATCCCCTGACCGTTGGGTGGGATCTCCCACACCTCGTAACCACGGTAGCTGGTACTGACGGGGTCGACCCACGTGCTCGTGTGCCGCGCCAGGTCGTCGCGCGTCAGGTACCCGCCGGTCTGTGCCGCGAAGCGCTCGATCTCCTCAGCCAGCTCGCCCTCGTAGAAGGCGCTGGCCCTGGAGCGTGCGATAAGGCGCAGCGCGCGCGCGTGTCCCTCCGAGCACCAGATGTCGCCTGGTCGAGGCGCATTCCCTCGCGGCGCAAAGGTGTTGTTCCAGGGGGCGAAGGCGGGATCGGCGGCCAGCTCGCGGAAGATGCGGTGAGATGTCTGCCACGCGCCGGAGGTGACGGGGGAGACGGGAAAGCCGCGCTCCGCGTATGTGATGGCGGGCTCGAAGAGCTGCTCGAAGGGCAGCCGGCCAAAGCGGGCGTGTACGTCGCGCCACGTCGCGGGCGCCCCCGGCACGGTGACGGCCAGCCACCCATGCGTCGGAATCGAGTCGAGGCCGCTCTGGCGGAAGAGGGCCGGCGTGTGGCGCTGCGGCGCGCGTCCGGAGCCGTTCAGCCCGTGGAGCTTGTCGCCGTCCCAGACCAGGGCGAAGGCGTCAGCGCCGATCCCGTTCGACGTCGGCTCGACCACGGTAAGGGCAACGGCGGTGGCGACGGCGGCGTCGACGGCGTTCCCACCAGCCTGGAGCATGGCCAGCCCGGCCTGCGCCGCGAGCGGCTGGCTCGTGGCGACGACACCGCGGGGCGCGAGGACCGGCATGCGCCGGGAGGGGTACGGATACGAGTCGCGCGCGAGGTTGAGCGGAAGGGGCATCAGCCGGCTGAGACGCCGGCGCGCTCGCTCAGGCTGCGCAGCACCATCTGCAGGATGCCGCCGTGGCGCAGGTACTCGATGTCGGTCTGGCTGTCTACGCGCGCGATGGCCTTGAAGGTTAGCGTGCTCCCGTCGCTACGCGTAGCGCGCACTTCGAGCTGCCTACCCGGCGTGAGGTCGCCGACGCCGAGAACGTCGAAGGTCTCGGTCCCCGTCAGGCCGAGGCTCTGGCGCCCTTCACCAGGGAGGAACTGCATCGGTAGCACGCCCATCCCCACCAGGTTAGAGCGATGTATCCGCTCGTACGTCTCGGCCAGCACCGCCTTGGCCCCGAGCAGGAGGGTGCCCTTGGCGGCCCAGTCGCGGGAGCTGCCCGTGCCGTACTCCTTGCCCGCGATGACCAGGAGTGGAATGCCGGCTTCGATGTAACGCTCGGACGCGTCGTAGATGCGGAGCACCTCTCCGGTGGGATGATGGACGGTCCAGTCACCTTCGCGGTCGGGAGTCAGCTCGTTGCGCAACCGTCGCGTGCCGAACGTGCCGCGCACCATGACCTCGTGGTTGCCGCGTCGCGCACCGTATTGGTTGAAGTCGCGCGGCAGGACGTCGTTGTGGACCAGCCACT
>DASTZM010000550.1:0-7483 GCA_035764305.1 Chloroflexota bacterium
AGTGAAGAGGAAGTTCGCGAGCGCCTCCACTCCGAGGTGTATGTGACACGCCTCGAGGTCACGGTTGGGTAGGCTCCGCGTTCTATCCGGCCGCGAGGTCTGCCGCATCCTCGCCGACCACGGTTTCGTCGAGGTTCGCCGGCGCGGCAGCCACGTGGTCATGCAGCGCCGCTCAGGAACGTCCACTGTCACCGTCCCGGTCCCCGATCACGTCGAGCTCCGCACGGGGACGCTGCTGTCGATCATCCGTCAGTCGCAGCTGCCGCGCGTCCTCTTCGAGCACGACGCCTGACCGCGCCCTCACCATCGCGCTCGATCCGTCGCCCTCCCGTCGAGTTCGGATAGCATTGCCCTGCACCCAGGGAGGGAAACCACACCACATGGCACCGCAGACGCATCCCGGCACACCCGCCGCCCCCGCTGCCCACACCCGCCGCCGCATCCTCTCCACTCTCGCCGCCACCACCCCCACCCTCGCCGCCCTCGCCTGCGGCCAGGCCGCCTCCACCGGCGACTCCAAATCCGCCCCGTCCCAGAAGAACGTCACCATCCGCGTCGTCGCCCGCACCGCCCAGGAAGCCGACATGTGGCCCATCCGCATCCCGGCCTTCATGCAGGCCTACCCCACCATCAAGGTCGAGCCCGAGCTCTACCCCTCCGACATCGTCGGCAAGATCAACGCCCTCGTCGCCGCCGGCAGCATGGGCGACGTCGGCCACACCCACTTCTCCGCCGCCCAGCCCCAGCGCCTCGCCGTCCAGAAGGCCGTCAAAGAGCTCGACGCCTACGTCGCCAAGGACAAGCTCGACCTCAAGCAGTGGTACCCCGCCGCCATCGAAGCCGGGCGCGTCGACAACAAGATCATCGCCCTCCCCTTCAAGGGGAAGATGGGCACCATCGGCTTCTTCTACAACCAGTCCCTCATCGAGCAGGCCGGCCTCAAGATCCCCGACGCCAACACCACCATCAACGAGATCGGCGAGATGTCCGCCAAGCTCACCAAGCCCGACGGCTCGCAGATCGGCCTCGCCGGCAACCTCCCCAAGGCCGCCAGCACCATGATCTCCACCATCCGCCGCTGGAACGCCGAGCTCCTCAGCAAGGACTGGATGAAGGCCACCCTCGACACCCAGCAGGCGCGCGACGCCTTCTCCTGGTACTACGACGCCTTCCAAAAGCGCCGCTTCATGGACCCCGCCCTGCCCGTCCAGGACACCTTCAACGCCGGCAAGGCCGCCTTCATGATCACCGTCGACGTCTCGCAGGAGAAGTCCAAGACCCTCGTCGCCGGCCAGCAGCAGGGCTTCAAGTGGGGCGCCATGCTCGCGCCCAAGGGCCCCACCGGCCGGCGCGGCGGCTACTGGGTCCCCGACGCCATCCAGATGTTCGCCACCACCACCGCCCCCGACGAGTCATGGCAGCTCGTCAAGTGGCTCACGAACAAGGACACCGGCCTCGCCCTCGCCCAGCAGAAGTCACCCGGCGTCTCCACCACCCCCGGCGCCCGCCCCGACGTCTACAACGACCCCGCCTTCCTCAACCACGAGCTTTTCCCGCGCTACCTCCAGGAGCTCGAGCGCGACGCCAACCTCATGAACGAGCCCTTCCAGGTCCCCGGCAACTTCAAGATCGACGAGTTCAACGCCGCCCTCGGCGCCCAGGTCGACAAGATCTGGAAGAACACCGCCGACCCCAACCCCTCCTTCATGAAGACCCTCAACGACGAGCTCCAGAACATCCTCAACCTCCCCCGCTAACCCACCACCCCGGCGGGCGCCCCACCGTGCCCACCCTGCCCCGCTCCCGCCGGTGGGGTCTCTCGGCGTCAGCCCACCCCAGGTTCCAGCCGCCTGATCCCCTCCATACGATCGAAATCCGCGTCATAGGAGTACAGCGTCGCGCTACCGCTCTCCCGCATCGACGCCACGATCATCGCATCGCCGAAATCCACACTATGCTCCGCGAAGAGATCGAGTGCTCTCAGCACCACTGAACGATTGTCGACCTCGAGTCCGGGAAGCCGCACAAGCACAGCCAGCATATCGCGAACGTCGTCCCGCGGGACTCGATACAGGCGTGGCGACGCGAGTACGAACACTGCGTCGGCAATCACCGTGTCCGTCGTGCGCAGCACGATCTCTCCCTTTTCCACGCGCTCGAGAAGAGATGCGGCAGCCGCCTGTTTCTGCGGGTCGTCACCCGTAAGGAACCGGATCAGTACATCCGTATCCACGAACGGTACGGCGGCCCCCGCGCCGCCGGCGTCCGGGTCGTCCGGCACGCCGCGAGCCCCGCTCACGCGCGGCGAGTCGCGGCCGCTCGCCCCGCGGGCCTCTCTCCCGATCCAAGCGCACTGTCTTCTCGGCCTATCTCGCGCATCCGGCGCCAGGTAAGCGGGCGCTTCAGGCGACCCGCCGCCCCGCGCAACGACTGCAGCGTTGGGTACCGCGGCGCCCGCACCAGCACAGTCCCATCCGGCTTGATCACGAACGCGATCTTGTCGCTCGCCCGCAGCCCCAGGTGCCGGCGCACCGGCGCGGGCACCGTCACCTGCCCCTTACTCGTCACCGTCGCAATCAGCTCTGCCATCCGCTCTCGCCAACCGTAAGGAGTATAGGCTGAGTGCAAGGCGCCTCGCCCGTATTCCTTACCTCACCACCGCCACTTCAGCCGTCCCCTCCGACGGACCCCAGCTCAGTCAGACGGCGCTCGAGGAATCGTCGCTCGGCGCCGTCCTGCGTCAGCGCCTTCGCCCGCACATACGCCTCCCTCGCTTCACCCACCCGCCCCAGACGGCGCAGCAGCTCCGCCTTCGTCGAGTGCAGATAGCGGAAGTCCGCCAGATCCCCACCCAGCTGCTCCACGATCCGCAGCCCTACCTCCGGCCCCTCGACCTCCGCGATGGCGATGGCGCGGTTCAGCTCCACCACGGGCGAGCCCGTCAGGCGCGCCAGCCTGCCATACAGCGCCGCGATCTGCGCCCAATCGCACGGCTCCTCCGCATGCAGCGCGGCGATCGCCGCCTGCAGCACATACGACCCACCACCGCCCAGCGCCAGCGCGCGATGCAGCGCGCCGCGCCCCTCGGCGATCTGCGCGGTGTTCCAGCGCGTCCGGTCCTGGTCACCCAGCAGCACCAGTTCGCCGTCCCGGAAGCGCGCGTCGCGACGCGAGTCGTGAATGAGCATCATGCCCAGGAGGCCGTGCACTTCGGGCTCGTCTGGAAGCAGCTCGGCCAGCGCGCGCCCCAGCCAGATCGCCTCCGCCGCCAGCTCGTCGCGGCCACCGTAACCCTCGTTAAAGATCAGGTAGACCACCGCCAGCACGGCATCCAGACGCTCGCTCAGCAGGTGCGCCGGCGGCACCCTGAACGGGATGCGCGCTGCCCTGATCTTCTGTTTCGCCCGCACCAGCCGCTTCGCCATCGTCTGCTCGGGCACCAGGAAGGCGCGCGCGATCTCGTCGGTCGTGAGCCCGCCCAGCGTGCGCAGCGTGAGCGCCACCTGCGCCTCGAGCGCCAGCGCCGGATGGCAGCACGTGAAGATCAGCTCCAGCCGCTCGTCCGGGAACGCCGTCGCGCCCGTCGTGCCCGTCGCGCTCATCGCTCCGTCACCACCACTCGCCGCGGCGATCAGGCTGGCTTTCGAGGCCAGGACCCGCTCGCGGCGAATCGAGTCCGTCGCCCGGTTCCGCGCCGTCGTGATGAGCCACGCGCGCGGATTGCTCGGCACGCCGTCGCGCTGCCAGCGCTGGGCGGCGATGGCGAACGCCTCCTGCGCGGCCTCCTCGGCCAGGTCAAAGTCGCCGAGGAAGCCGATCAGGGAGGCGAGGACGCGGCCCCACTCCTCGCGGAAGACGCGCTCGAGCGTCCGATCGTGCGTCGCTACCAATACACCTCCGACGGACGAATCTCGACGGCACCACCATACCGCGCCGCCGGGACGCGGGCCGCCACCTCGATCGCCTTGTCGAGGTCGTCCGCCTCCAGGATGAACCAGCCCCCGACCGCCTCCTTCATGCCGACGAACGGCCCGTCGGTGGTCAGCGTCTTCTCGCCTTCGACCCGCACCGTCGTCGCGTTCTGGGGCAGGCCCATCGGCAGCCCGGGGGTCACACCCGGCGTCTGATTGATTCCCTGGTAGTCGGCATACACCTGCTTCTGCTCCGCCTCGGGGAGCGCCGCCTGCCGCTCCAGCGCGGGACCTTGATAGATCAGCATGACGTACTTCATCGCGTCCTCCTGGTAGTTGACTGGATAGTCGCCCATTAGACGAACGGCGAGCCAGAAAATGGACACGTCGAGCCCGGCGGATCCACAACAAGGTCCTCCCTTCGCTCGCCCTTCCCCACCCTTCCCCGCCGGTTACGCCCGCGGCGCATCCACGCCGCCGCTCGCGCCGCGGCAAAGAGCCCCCGGCCGCCGAAGCGACCGGGGGCTCATTAAGCATGCGGCCCGACGGCCGCGGTGTGATCAGACCGCCGGTCTAGTCGGACTAACGGTCCATGCGCGCGCGGTCAAACCCCTCACGGACGGTGTCCTTGAAGTTCTCCCACGCGTGGTTCATCTTGCCGCCCACCGTGTCGTGCGCGCCCATCGAGTGGGTCTCGTGCTTCCCGGGGGTGTCCTTACCGGTGTGGCCGGTCAGCTTGTCGCCGAAGTCCCGGTCATAGCGGCTGTCGTAGTCGCTCCACCCGGACTGCAGGTCGCGCTCGACATCCTGGAACTGCTTGCCCTGGTAGCGGTCGTTCTGGGCGGACTCATAGCCGTATCGGTAGCCCCGCTCGTGCTCCTGCCACGGCTTGTTCTTCCCGTACCGGCTTTCCCAGTCCGAGCGGAACGTGTCGCGGTAGTCGTCGTAACGGCGCGTGCCGGTAGTGCTGCTGCTGCTGGTGCGATTGCTCTGTGTCATGTTGTGAACTTCCTCCTATATGTAGTGGGATAGGTGCGCTGTGTCAGTCCGCCTTGCGAGAGACGTCGCCGCGTTGGCGCTGGGAAGCGCCTTCGGACGCCAGCTTCTCGTTGCGGAGAACCTTGCCGGCGCCCTCCTTGAGCGACCCGGCCACCTCATCACGCATCCCCTGGGTCTCGCGCTTCGCCGCGCCCTGCGCGTCGCGGATCGGCGCGTCGCCGGGATCCGGCGCCCCAATACCCTTCTGGTGCTCGCGGAACGCCTGCGCGTCGTTGGGGTCCTGCCCCCGCTCGACGCGCTGCTTCTTCCACTCGTCGTTCTGCTGGCGGACGTTGGGGTTCTCCTGTTCGACGTCCTTGATGTCTCGTGCCATATGTGTGCTCCTTTCACCCCTACGACCCGCACGGCCCATGCCGCGCGAGCCAATGGCACGAAGCTGATAGCGAGCCCGTTGCATGGCCGCCTCGATCGCGTCACAAACCGTCACATCTGTGCGCCTCCGGAAGATCTGCGCACGACCGAGCCTTCCGCTGCCCCAGAGCCCCGCGCCATCACCCGCGTCCCCTCGGCCCACCACCTGAGACCGCCCTTACACTCCAGCCCGATCGAGCTCGAAGGACAAAGCCGTGGCACAGGACACGCGCAACCCGATGCTGCGTCACCTCGACCCGCTCGTGGGCGAGTGGAAGACCGAGTCGACGCACCCGGCGCTCCCCGGCACCGTCGTCCCCGGCCGCGCGACGTTCGAGTGGCTCGAGGGCCGCCACTACCTCGTCTGGCGCGAGAGCGCCGACCACCCGGACTTCCCCGACAGCCTCACCATCTTTGGCTGCGACGCCCCGCCGGACGCCGACCCCACGTCCGACTGGCCCGGAGGGTGCCTGCTGCACTCCTACGACTCGCGCGGCATCTTCCGCGTGACCGAGTGGGCCGCCGAAGAGGGGAAGGTACGCCTGTGGCGCCTCCAGCCCGGCTTCTCGATGCGCTGCGCCTACACGCTCAGCGCTGGCAGCGACACCATGACCCTCACCTGCGAGCTCTCCCAAGACGGCGCCACCTGGGAGCCCGACCTCCAGGCCACCTATCGCAGAGCTGCCCGCGGCTGACCGCCCTGCCGACCTCCGCCCGCATCGCCGCCTCGGCGGCGCCGTACCCTCCACCCATGCGCCCCCGCGACCTCGACGCCCACACGCGCCGCCTCGGCACCTGGGTCAGCTGGGACACTACCGTCGACACCTTCAAGGCCGGCGACCCCGACGCCGAGCTCCGCGGCATCGCCGTCGCCTGAAACAACCGAGCACTCGCGCAGCGAGAGCGCACGGCGTTAGGAGGCGGTGTGGGCCCGCCCTCAAAGCCGCCCACGCAGCCGGCTGCAACCGCTTCATCACCCACGAGCCCACCTTCTACGTCCACCGCGACGACGACTCCGGCCGGTTCGCCGACGGCCTCCTCGTCACCGACGACGGCATCGCCTTCTGGGCCGACGGCTCCTGGGCCATCGACCGCGACCTTCCTTTACTAGTGGTCAACCAACAATCGAGCACTCGCGAAGCGAGAGCCCGGGGCGCGTAGGGAGTTGGGTAGAGGGGCCACCGCCGAAGAGTGGGGCATGCGCTCCCTCGCCGCCTACCTACGGACCCACTTCCCCGACGTCCCCGTCCACCACCTCCCCCAGGGCTGCCAGCACCAGTCCTCCATCGCTTCATGTCCTGTGGACATCCACTAGCTGCGGTGCACTTGCGTGCAGTTTGACGGCTTCGACGGGGACGAAGTCGCCTGAAAGGGACATCGCAGATGGCGCAGCGGAAGCGCCCCACCGCAAAGAAGCCGTGCTCGGCGCGCGTTGCGCTGACTGTGCAGGAGGCCAGGCCAGCGTGGAAGGCCGAGGACGACGAGCTCGCGTCCTGGGCAGCCGCGAACACGCTGGTCCACAGCGGCGAGGACGCCTCACTCACTCGCCTCGAGTACGCCGGTCCGCCGCGCGACCGGCACAAGGGAGTGCTTCTGCGCCTCGAGTCGCCGGTCATCGACCAACTGAAGGACGTCGCCCGCTCGAAGGGCATCGGCTACCAGACCCTGATCCGCGTACGGGCCATGGAGCGGCTGCGGCGCGAACCGCGGCCGCCGGCGGGCGTCGCTGATCCGGCAAGAACGGGACGCCGATCGGAAGTGCTGCGCGCTCACGTCCGCGTTGACGGGCCGAAAGGATCCCGCGGTACCGTCCTGCTTCGCCTGCGGCGGGAACGGATGGGCTCGCGAAAGATCTGCCGGAGCGAACCGTTTGGCAGTATCTCGACCCCTCCGGCCCCCGTCAACCGGAAGAGACGATCCGTCAACAGATCCCGCCGCGGGCCCCACCAGTCGAGAAACGCTCTCAGCGCGCCCGCCACTCTCGCGGGGCGACAGACGAAGACCAGCACGCCTCCATGCCGCCGCGGAAGGCGACCCGGCACTAAGAAGTCCTTGTCCTGCGTCACGAACAGGAACTGCCTCGCGCCGTGATGGATCTCCTGGTCCCGCGCGTCACTCCGGAACCGCTGTTCCCGCTCCGCTTCCCCGATCTGGCGAAACCG
>DASTZM010000551.1:0-7174 GCA_035764305.1 Chloroflexota bacterium
GCCGTGACGGCCTACGAGTGCGGCACGGTGATCAACCCCGAGCACCTCACTAATCAGGTAGAGGGCGCGGTCGTGCAGGGGCTGGGCGGCGCGCTGATGGAGGCCATCCGTTTCGCTGGCGGCAGGCTTCAGAATCCGCGCTTCTCGGACTACCGCGTGCCACGCTTCTCGGACCTGCCCGAGCTAGAGACTGTCCTGCTGAACCGAACCGACCTACCGTCGGCCGGCGCCGGCGAGACCCCGATCATCGCTATCGCTCCGGCCATCGGCAACGCCGTCGTCGTTGCGACGGGCCGGCGCCTGCGCGACCTGCCCCTTTCGCTCGCGCCGCGCTGACCCTTAGCCCGCGCCGAAGAGCCCGGCGGGATAGCTCTCCTGCAGGTGCGTGTGCACCATGTCCGCCACTCGCGTGATGAATGCCTCACCGGCGAAGTCGTCGGCCAGCCGTTCAGTCAGCACGACGATGATGTATGGCCCCGACGGGGCGTAAACGATCGCCGCGTCGTTGCGGACGCCGGCCAGCTGCCCGCTCTTGTGCGCCACCAGCACATCACCCGGCAGCCCGTCCCGCACCCACGCGGCGGGCTGCCACTGCGCCAGGTAATGGAGCATCGCCATCGAGTCTTCATTCCCAGCCAGCTGCCCCGTCACCAGCCGCTCTAGCAGCGCTGCCGTTTCCGCCGCCGTTGTCACGTCAGGCCGGTAGTCGGGGTAGATATGGGAGTCGGCCATGTAGTTGGCCGCGTAGAAGCGGTTGACCGCGTCGTAGCCCACGCGGCGCAGGAGTGCATTCGCCGCGATGTTGTCGCTCCACGCGATCATCAGGCGCGCCGCCTCGCGCAGCACGATCGACTCACCGATTCTCCACTGCAGGACGCCGGCGCCGTCTGCCCAGTCCTCTGGAAGGAGCCACAGGCGCTCGTCAAGTGAAAGCGTTCCCGCAGCGCGCTGCGCGAAGACTTCGCCGAGGACGCCGAGCTTGAAGACGCTCGCGGGCGACATCGGCGCGTCGGCGTTTAGCTCTGCGCTGGCGCCGGTGGGCAGGTGACGCACCGCGACGGACACGCGCCCAGGCGCCGCCGTCGCGAGCGAGGCGAGCTTGTTCTCGAGCGCGAGGTCGGCCCAGGCGGGCGGCCCATCGTGTACCAGCCGTGGTCCTGAAAGCGCGGGCGCGACTTCGGCCGTCGGCTCGAGCGGCGCGGCATCCGACTCTTCGATCGCCGCCGCGGGCTCGTCCGAGACCGCAGTAGGCACCCGCGCTGACGCCAGCCGCGTGGCGACCGACGTCAGCACCGGGCCGAGTCGTGGTAGCCACGCCCCAAGCGCGCCAGCCGAGAGACCTAGGGCATCGCCCGTCAGGACTGCGCCAATCATCACCGCCACCGCCACCCCCGCCACCGCCACGTCCCACGCCGACCGTCGCGCGGGGGGCGTCCAGGCCGTCCAGGCCCGGCGCTCACCGAGGGGCGCCTCCCGGAGGGTCACTCGCCCATCATACGGCGGGTCGCGCGGCGTGCGCTAGTGCAGGCGCCGCGCGGCGAGCGGGACACGTTCAGTCGTGCTACCGTGACGCGCATGACCGACCTGCGACTCACGCTCCGCACGCAGACGCTGGCGCACCCTGACGGCTTCGCCACCTGGGAGGTGTGCGAGGAGCGCGCCGCGTGGCCGGCCAGCAAGACGTCGCTCGTGCTGTGCGACGTCTGGGACCGGCACACCTGTCGCGGGGCGGAGGTGCGGCTGGAGCGCATGCTGCCGCGCATGAGCCAGATGGTCAACGCGCTGCGCGAGAAGGGCGTGCTCATTGTCCATGCGCCGTCGGACACCATGCCCTACTACGAAGGCACCGAGGGGCGCCGGCGCGCGCAGGAAGCGCCCCAGGACTCGTCGCTGCAGTTGATCCCAGACTCAGGGAGGCGCGTCGAGGACCCGCCTCAACCCGTCGACCAGTCGGACGCGTGCGATACCTGCCCCGACGACCAGCACCCAAAGCACGAGTCCGGCATGCCGTATCCGTGGACGCGCCAGCACCCCGCGATCGATGTCGATCAGTCGCGCGACGCCATCTCCGCCGACGGGCGCGAGCATATGGCGCTCTACCGCCAGCGCGGGATCGAGCACGTGCTGCTGATGGGTGTGCACACCAACATGTGCATCCTGCGGCGCAGCTTCTCGATCAAGCAGATGGTCCGTTGGGGGCAGCAGATCGCCCTGATTCGTGATCTGACCGACTCGATGTACAACCCCGCCAGGCCGCCCTACGTCTCGCACGACGAGGGCACGCAGCTCATCGTCGAGTACATCGAGAAGTTCTGGTGCCCGACGCTGACCAGCGACCAACTCCTGACCGACTAGCTGGCTGAGCCGGGAATGCACACGCCGGGGACTCGCGCGCCCGCTCTGGGCGTCCACCGCCCACTTGGGCGACTCGGCATAATGCTTCAACACATTCAGGACGAGGAGAACCTAATGGCCAAGACGTTCAAGCAGCTTGTGGAAGACGCGCGACAGCAGGCCGACGTGATCTCGCCGCAGGAGGCGCAGAAACGCGTCCAGCAGAACCCGAAGACCATCGTGGTCGACGTGCGACAGGCCGAGGAGATCCCGGAGACCGGCGCTGTGCCCGGCGCGCTCCGGGTCCCGCTGGGTGTCCTGCCGCTGCGCGCCGACACCGAGCTGCCGGAGAAGTTCCGCGAGGCAAAGCTTCAGGATCGGAACACCCCCGTCATCACTACGTGCGGTGGGGGAGGGCAGGCGGCGCTGGCCGCGAAGACGCTCCGCGACATGGGCTTCACCAACGTGGCCATCATCGACGGCGGCACGCGCGCCTGGAAGGCGGCGGGGCTCCCGACCGAGGACTAGCGACTTACCGCTGGGCGCCGCGCGGTTCGCTGTACCCCAGCGGCCGGCGCGGCGCCAGGATCTCGACGTCTACGCCGCTGCTGTAGTGGGCGTGCACGTCGCCCCCCGGCGGCGGCAGCTTGAGCGACCGCGCCAGCGTTTCGCAGTCCAGGCGGAGCAGCTCCACGCGGTGCAGCGGATACGGGTGGTGGCGCACCTGTCCGACCATCAGTCCCATCGGACGCATCACCGTGAAGAGCGTGTAGCGCTCGATGAAGTAGTGGTCGATGCTCCCCGGCGGCGCCGCGCCGATCGGCTCGTGAACGCGGTATTCGACCTCTAGCGCACCAGGCGTCGGTCCTGGGCTCAGGCGCGCGCTGCGGTACTGCACGATCTCGCCGTCGCTCGGCGAGTGGCGTCGCTGCGCCGTGCATGGGTAGTAAGGCAGCTGGAACGTGGCGCGCGCCCCCGCCGTGACGCCGACGTTTGATGCGTCCAGCGCGAAGAACCACACTCCGCTCTCGCCGTCCGACTCGTCCCCGCACTTCACGTACGTGCGCGTGTTGATCTCGTAGTAGGACGAGAGGCCGGGCAGCGGCGGCAGGAAGCGTGCACGCGTTTCGGTCACGACGAACGGGATCAGTCCGACGAAGGCGCGCCCCTCCCACAGGTCAAGATCCAGCCCGCGCGGCAGTTGTGCCTTGAGCGCCGCGGGAGGTACCTCCCAGTGCAGGAACAGCAGCTCCCGCCACTTCTGGTGCATCACCACCGGCTGACTCATGCACTGCCTCCCGCACCCACCGTGCCGCGCGCCGTCAGTACAGCGATCCCCCCTCGCGCATGCCTTCCAGCCGCCGCTTGAGCGCCTGCATGAAGCGCCCCACCTGGAGACCGTCGCAGACTCGATGGTCGAAGCTGATGCACACGTTCATCATCGGCCGGATGGCGATCGCGTCCCCCTCGGGACCCTCCACCACGACCACCCGCTTCTGGATCGCCTCCATCGTCGCGATCGCCGCTTGGGGTTGGTTGATGATCGGCTTGGAGAGGAGCGAGCCCAGCGCGCCGGTGTTGTTCAGCGTGAACGTGCCGCCCTGCACGTCGTCGGGCCGCAGCTGCCCCGCCCGGGCGCGCTCGACGAGCTCGTGTAACACGTGCGCCAGACCGGCGACCGTCAGCCGGTCGGCATCCTTGATTACCGGCACCACCAGATTGTCTTCCAGCGCGACGGCGACGCCGAGGTTGATGCGCTTCTTCAGCACGACCTGGCCGTCGCGCCACGTGCTGTTGAGAATCGGGTGCTCGCGCAGCGTCTCCGTCAGCGCCTTGCACACGAACGGGACGTACGTCAGGTCGATCCCCTCGCGTTGCCGGAACGCGTCGCGCTCGGTGCGGCGCCAGCGCGTCAGACCGGAGACGTCGACCTCGACGTAGGTCCACGTGTGGGGCGACGTCGCCAGACTGCGCACCATGTGCTCGGCGATCGCCTTGCGCATCGGTGTCAGGGGCAGTGCCTCTTCATCCGCCGCCGGCGCCGCCACCGCCGCTCCCGCCGCGCCGCGCGAGTCGATGAACGCAAGGATGTCCTCCTTGCGCACACGTCCTCCGGTGCCCGTGCCCTGGACCTCTTCGAGGTCGACGTTGTGCTCCCTCGCCAGCCGCCGTACCAGGGGCGACGAGCGGCGCTTCAGATCGCCGTTCGAGTCGGCCTCAACCTGCTCCGGCTCGTGGGTGGGCGTCGCTGCGGTCGGTGCGGTCGCTGCTGTAGCGGCCGCCGGCTGTTCTTCTTCTTGGGATACCTGCGTCCCACCGCCCACCGCGATCTGAGCGATCTCGACTCCGACCGCCACGGTCTCCCCTTCGCCTACCACCAGCCGTGCCACTGTGCCCTCAGTTGGTGAAGGAATCTCCGAGTTGACCTTGTCAGTCACCACTTCCGCCAGCGGCTCGTACTTGGCGACCTCCTCTCCCTCCTTCTTCAGCCACCGCACTACCGTGCCCTCGACCACGCTCTCGCCCAGTTTGGGCATGGTCACGCTAACGGTGGAAGGCCCCGCCGAGGTCGCCGCCATTCGCTCTCAGTATGCAGCCAGCGTGCGGATCGACTCGGCGATCTTCTCCGGCGTGACGAGCACCGCCTGCTCGAGCGACGCCGCAAAGGGCCACGCCGGCACGTCCGGCCCGCAGAGACGCGTGATCGGCCCGTCGAGATACTCGAATGCTTCCTGCCCGACAATTGCGGCCAGCTCGGCGCCGATCCCGCCCGTCACGTTGTCCTCGTGCACGATCAGCACCTTGTTGGTCCGCTTGACCGACTCGAGCACGGTCTCCTTGTCCAGCGGCCGCAGCGTGCGTAGGTCGAGGACCTCGGTCTCGATCCCGTCGTGCGCCACTGTCTCTGCCGCCTTCAGCGAGTGGTGCACCGACAGGCCGTACGTCACCAGTGTGAGGTGCTTGCCGCTGCGCGCGACGTGCGCCTTGCCGAGTGGCACGACGTGCTCCCCCTCCGGCACCTCGCCCTTGATGCTCCGGTAGGCCGCCTTGTGCTCGAAGAACAGCACGGGATCTGGATCCCGGATCGCGGCGGTGAGCAGCCCTTTCGTGTCCGCCGGCGTGCTCGGAACGACAACCTTGAGCCCGGGCACGTGGGCGAAGAATGCCTCGACGCTTTGCGAGTGGTAGAGCGCGCCGTGGACGCCGCCGCCGAAAGGCGCGCGGATCGTGAGTGGGCAGCCGAAGGCGCCGTTGGAGCGGTAGCGGATGCGCGCCGCCTCGCTCACGATCTGGTCCATGGCCGGGAAGATGAAGTCCGCGAACTGGATCTCCGCCACGGGGCGCATGCCGTTCACCGCCGCGCCGATCGCGGTGCCGACGATGTTCGATTCGGCAAGCGGCATGTCGATCACGCGCCCCTCGCCAAACTCCTCGAGCAGCCCCTTCGTGGCCCCGAACACGCCGCCCTTGTTGGCGACGTCCTCGCCCATCACGAGCACGCGTGCGTCGCGCGCCATCTCGTCGTGGAGGCCCGCGCGGACAGCCTCCACCAGCGCCATCGTGGGCATGCGCGCTTACGCGTCCTCCGCGTAGACGTGGCGCATCACCGTCGCCGGATCAGGCCCCGCGGCGCGCTCGGCAAACTCGGTCGCGTCGTCGACCTCTCGCCGTACCCGGCGCTCGGTCTCCGCCACCAGCGCGTCGTCGAGCACACCCGCCTCGCCCAGTCGGCGGCGCAGTATCAAGATGGGGTCTCGCTGCTTCCAGCGCTCTACCTCCTCGCGGGGGCGGTAGACGCGGTCGTCGTCGTCGCTGGTGTGGGGGACGAAGCGGTAGACCTTGCACTCCAGCAGCGTGGGGCCGTCGCCGCGCCGCGCGCGCGCCACGGCGCGCTTCATCGCCTCATACACGCCCAACACATCCATACCGTCCAGCGTCTCGCCCGGCATGGCGTTCGCGGCGGCGTGATCGGCCACGTTCTTCGCCGCGCTCTCCTTGTCGAACGTCTCGGAGATGGCGTAGCCGTTGTTCTCGCACACGAAGATCACCGGCAGCTTCTTGATTCCGGCGAAGTTCAGTCCCTCGTGGAAGTCGCCCCCCGCCGTCGCGCCGTCGCCGAAGTACGTCACCGTCACGTCGTCCTCGCCTCGCAGCTTGGACGCCAGCGCGACTCCCGTGGCGTGGAGGATCTGCGATCCCACGATGCTCGACTGCGACACGACGCGGAGGTTGGGGCAGCTCCAGTGGTTCGGCATCTGGCGCCCGCCGCTGCATGGTCCGTCGGCGCGCGCCATGAAGTCGAGCATGACGTCGCGCGCCGTCATACCCAGCGTCAGCATGACCGCGGTGTCGCGGTAGTACGGCAGGACCCAATCCTTGCCCGAAGTGATCGCCATCGCCGTCCCCACCTGCGCGCCCTCATGCCCGGCGCACGGCACGACGAACGGCATCTTGCCCTGCCGGTTGAGCTGCCACATGCGCTCTTCCAGCCCGCGGCACAGCGTCAGGTAGTAGTGCGCGTTAAGCAGTTGCTGAGTGCTCAGCCCCGCCAGCCCGGTGACCCGCACGTTGGACGGCGGACCGTGGACGGCGTGCTCACTGGCGTGCCCGTTCCCGTTGGCGTGGCCGTTGAGCGCGGCCCCGCTAGAACCTTCCTGGTCCCGCTCCGACAGCGTCGTCGGCTCGATCATCTGGCCTCCGAGAACCGCCGCCCACATCTGGCGGCCCTTCTCTTGTGTAGCACGAAACGCGCCGCTTGGGAAGTGCCGTCTTCACGCCGGGAGCGCCTGCAGCACTCTGCTTGCTGGGGGGCGATTGAGCACGTTCCCAATCGGCTAGC
>DASTZM010000552.1:0-4022 GCA_035764305.1 Chloroflexota bacterium
GCGTCGTTCCAGCACCGAGTAGTACGCCCGCTGCAGCGCGATCCCCTCCGGGCCCCCCACGGTAGTCTCCGGTCCGAAGAACGGCAGGTACACCACGCGGATCCACGCCTCGTCGACCGCCAGGTGACACAGGTAGCCCGCGACGAACGCACGCCCAACCGGATCGAGGCGCGCAGCCGCGAGGTGCGGATGCGCCCCGAGCAGGCGCGCCGCCCCCAAACGCCCCGGAACCGGCTCGCCAATCTCCCAGAAGTGAGTCGCGGGTCGCGCCGGCCCACCCAGGAGATGGATGTCCGGCGCCGCGTTGCCGCACAGATATGCGTCGCTCTCGGCCTGGCTCCCTAATGAGAAAGCGCCGCTCGCCGCGACGTCCGCGGCGACCCAGAAGTGGATGTACGTCGAGGGCATCGGATCGTCCGCCTGTCCCGTGAGAAGCAGGGCGCGAGCCGCGGGTTATACACGCCTTCCCACTCGTGCCCCGTGAACACTAGGGGTCCGAGAAGCGTGCCTACAATCGCCCTCGTGACGTCTTCATCGTGCGCGCGGGCCGCGTCCTCGGCCGGGGCATCTTCGGCGCCTTCTCGGAGCCCGTCGCCGACTTCGAAGCCCACTTCGCGGTGCGGTGACGGGCCCGCGAATTGATCCGCAAGAATCGGGTGGCGTACGCCACCCGCCGGTCGTAGGCTGGACTCGTGACTACGATGACGTTGACTGAGCTGATGAGCGAGACCGTGCCCGACGGGACGATCCGGGCGCCGGGCGTCGCAAGCGGTGGCGGCGCGTTTGCGACCGACGCTGACCGCTGGGCGGCCGTGGTGGGCCGCGACGCGTCGGCCGAGGGCACCTTCCTCTACGCCGTGCGCACCACCGGCGTGTACTGCCGGCCAACCTGCCACTCGCGCCTGCCCCGCCGCGAGAACGTGCGCTTCTTTCTGTCGAGTGCCGACGCCGAGCGCGCCGGCTTCCGCGCCTGCAAGCGCTGCGCCCCCGACGCCGCCGGCCAGCCCGCGCCGCACGCCGCCGCGGTCGCGACCGCGTGCCGGCGGATTGAAGCCGCAGACGTAGAACCCACGCTGGGTGAGCTCGCGGCCGAGGCTGGCCTGTCCCCCTTCCACTTCCAGCGCGTGTTCAAGCGCACCACCGGTGTGACGCCCAAGCAGTACGCCGTCGCCCAGCGCGAGCGCCGCCTCCGCGACGGCCTCCGCTCCGAGAACGCCGGCGCCAACAACCGCCGCGCCACCGACACCCGCGGCACTGAGACCGTGACCGGGACGATCTACGACGCGGGCTACGGCTCGGGCAGCCGCGCCTACGCCGCCGCCCCCGCCGCCCTCGGCATGACCCCCGCCGCCTACCGCGACGGCGCGCCGGGCGAGGTGGTGCGCTACGGCACGGCGCCGTGCATGCTCGGCACGCTCCTGGTCGGGACGACCGACCGCGGGATCTGCGCCATCGAGCTGGGCGACGACGCCGACACACTCGTCGCGCGGCTCGCGCGGCGCTTCCCCAAGGCACAGCTCGAGAAAGGGTCAAGGGGGTTCGACGCGACGCTTCGCGCCGTCGTCGCGCTGGTCGAGACGCCCCGCGTCGGCCTGGCGCTCCCGCTCGACATCCGCGGCACCGCCTTCCAGCGCCGCGTGTGGGACGTCCTGCGCCGCCTCCCGCCGGGGACGACCGCCACCTACGGCGAGATCGCCGCACGGCTCGGCCAACCCACCGCCGCGCGCGCCGTCGCGCAGGCCTGCGGCGCCAACGCGCTCGCGGTCGCCATCCCCTGCCACCGCGTAGTGGCGAGCGGCGGATCGCTGGGCGGCTACCGCTGGGGTGTGGAGCGCAAGCGAACGCTGCTGGAGCGGGAAGCGACGGACGGCCGCCGATCCTGGTCTTGACAATCGGGCATCCCGGGCTATGCTGCGCAGTGCGGCACGCGTGGCGCGGCGCAGGGAGTGCAGCCGATGGGAACCTGGGACACGCTCGAGCAGACTTCGCAGGTAGCGGCGGTGCACGCCGCGCTGCTGCCGACGGCGGAGGTGGTCTATTACTCGGGGAACACCGGGCCGCTGATCCCTGCCCAGGTTCGCGTGTGGAATCCGGCGACGGGCGAAGTGCGTACGCCGCCGAACGAACCGGAGACGGACCTGTTCTGCAGCGGCCACGCGCTGCTGCCAGATGGCAGGCTGTTTGTCGCCGGCGGGACCGCGCATTACTCGACCGGCCCTGGCGACCCATGGGGCGGTAGCAAGGCGGCGTACATCTTCGACCCGAACACCGGCTGGGAGCGGGTGGCGGACATGAGCTACGGCCGCTGGTATCCCACTGTGATCCGCCTGCCGGACGGCAGGATGATGGTGGCGGGGGGTGATGACAATGGCTGGCCGACCGAGCCGATCGAGATCTTCGATCCGGCGGCGGGGTGGCAGGTATTGCCGACCAGCGCCGACCGCATCATGCCGCTCTACCCGCGGCTGCACGTGCTGCCGACCGGTGAGGTAGCCTGCGCCGGGCAAGGCGCGGCGACGGCCATTCTGGATCTGATGACCTACGAGTGGCGTGAGGTGTGGCCGGCGGCGGTGGGCGGCGGTTCAGGGGTAGACGAGCGGAGGGAGTCAGGCGGCGCCCACCAGCCGATGGAGCCGATGCAGCCGATGCAGCCGATGGGGCAGGACGAGCCCGACGAGCCGGAGAGCCGGCCGGTGTTCGTCGGTCCGCACCATCACCCTCCGGGGAGCGCGGGGCCGCGTCCCGACGACCTGTCGGTGCTCCTGCCTCCGGCGCACTTCGGCAAAGTGCTCAACGCGGGCGGCGGCAACCCGGTGGCGACCGACGTGGCACGCGTGATCTCGCTGCTAGATGGTGCGCCCGAATGGCGCACGATCGCGCCGATGCACTTCCCGCGCTGGTTCCCCAACTCCGCGATCCTGCCCAATGGAAAGCTGCTTGTGGTGGGCGGCGGGCGGTTCTACAACGCCGATCCGGTGATGGAGGCAGAGATCTTTGATCCCGAAACGGAGACGTGGACGGTCGACTCGGCGATGAACGTGCCGCGGCTGTACCACTCCACGGCGCTGCTCCTGCCGGACGGACGGGTGTGGGTGGCGGGCACCGATGGGGAATATCGGATGGAGCTCTACTCGCCGGACTATCTGGCCACTGGAGCGCGGCCCGTGCTCTGGGCGGCGCCTGCGAGCGTGACCTACAACCAGGGCTTCCCGATCCCGATGGCCGATGCGGAATCGGTGGGGAGCGTGTGCTTCATACGGTTGGGGTCGGTGACGCACGCGTTCAACACGGAGCAGCGCCACGTGCCGCTGCACTTTGAGGTAACCGGCCCCCAGGAGATCGTCATTACCGCGCCGCCGGACCAAAACGTGGCGCCGCCGGGACACTACATGCTGTTTGTCCGCACCTGGGAAGGCGTGCCGGCGGAGGCGCCCATCGTCAACCTCGTGGCGTTGCCGGCGGAGCCGCCGCAGGTGATCGAGGAACCTGGCATCGACGAGGTCGGACTCGAGGAGCCGATTGCTATCGGGGAGCCGGCAGCGGATGACGCGGGACCGGGGTCGTACTCGACAGACGACATCGCGGCGGCGCTGCGGAAGATGCTCGAGCTACAAACCCTCGACGAGGTGCGGGCGCAACTGGAGCAGCTAGCGGCCGAGCTCGAACAGCACGGTATGGGTGGAGGGGAAGTGACGTGATTCGGTTACGGTTCGGTTAAGACCACCCGAGACCCTCGAAAACCGTCCTGGGCCGCGTCTATAGTGGCGGGGCCATGCCGGATCCGGCAGGACGCACGGTGCGATCCGCCGCGGAGCGGGCGCGTAGGGGGCGTCGTGTAGCCGCGCGTAGAGAAGGCGGCGGTCGCCGCGGGGCCGGCGGGGGAGGGACGCGAAGCCGGCCAGGGGAAGCGGGTGAGCGGCGCGCCCGCGCAGCGCGATCACAGGCTGCGCCGGCGACGCCGCCGGAAGAGGCGGGACGGGGGCTGCACGCCCAGGGACCGACGGAAGCGCCGCCGAGCGCAG
>DASTZM010000553.1:0-3830 GCA_035764305.1 Chloroflexota bacterium
GGCCGGCTCGACGCGCTGCCTGGCCCTGGCGGCAGCGGCGGCACGTCCTTCGATCCGTCCGGCGCCACCACCTCGGCCCCCGCCGTCCCCGCAGATGGCCTCGCCGATCTCGAGGTGGACGGCCTCGCCACGCGCGAGCGGGACCGCATCGCCGTCGCCATATGGCACCACGTCGACGACCAGTACGCCCGCCTGCCCGACGCCGACGTCACTGTGGAGCTGCGCGGCCTGCCCTTTGATCCCGCGCGTGCCCGCGTCCGCCACTGGCGGATCGACGACACGCACAGCAACGCCCACGCGGTCTGGCAGCACATGGGGCGCCCGCAGGACCCAACCGACGAGCAGCTGCGCACCCTCAAGGCACACCAGGGACTCGAAGAGGGGCCCGCCGTCGATGCCTCAGCGTCCGGCAAGGACATCCTGCGCGTCCGCCTGCCGCTGCCGCTGCACGCCATCTCGCTGCTGGAGGTAGAGCCAGGCTAACCACCCCATCCAACGGAAACGTCACCCACACCGCATTGCCGAGGGAGGGCACACATGACCCGGATGATCCGTTCGCGCCGTCAACTGCTGGGAGGGCTCGCGGCCTGGGGGACCGCCGCCACCGCCGTGGCCTGCGGCGCGCCGGCCAGCCAGACGCCAGCGCCAGCCGCGCGCTTCACCACCCCGGTGACCATCCAATACATCACCGAGCCAGGGCGTGTGAACTCCGGCGTCAAGGACGTGGTTGCCCTGTGGAACGCCAAGGGCACGCCCACCAAGGTCGAGCTGGAGGGTGTGCCCGGCAGCTTCTCCGAGAAGGTGCTTACCGTCGCGGCCGGAGGCGACCCGCCGGCCATCATCCACTCCCACCCGCGCGACTACCACGCCTGGCTCAATGCCGGCGCGCTACTGGCGCTGGACGATCGGCTCAAGAAGGAGCGACAGAATGTGCCGGACCTGCTGCCGACGGCGCTGGAGTACTGGAACCGCGACGGCAAGCTGTGGGCGGTGCCCTACAACCTCTCGGTCCAGAACCTGTACTTCAACAAGGACCTGTTCGCCAAGCAGGGACTCAAGACACCGGACCAGCACGAGAAGGACGGGACGTGGACGTGGGACACCTACCTTGACCTGGCGCGGCGACTGACCACGGGGCAGGGCGAGACCAAAGTCTTCGGCGCCGTGTGGCGCGCCGCCAACCTGGATATCCAGCTGGGAACCATCTGGCCGTTCGGCGGCGACCTGTGGGACAAGGCCATGACGCGGGCAGTCCTAGACTCGAAGGAGGCGGTTGAAGCCGTGCAGTACATCGCCGACCTGCACGCCAAGTACGGCGTCTCCCCCACCGACGACGAGTGGCGACAGTTCGAGGCCGCGCCGTCCAACACGTGGGGCGCCGCGTTCTCGGTCGGGCGCGCCGCGTTGGAGATCCAGCCCAACGATTCGCTCGCGCCGCACGTCATCCCGGCGCCCTTCCAGAAGGGGAACGCTCCCATGCCCAAGGGCCGCGCGGGGCGCATCGTGCGCGGGCTGGCGGTCGGAGTCCACCTCATGAAAGGCGCCAAGAACCTCGACCAGGCGTGGGAGTTCGCGAACTTCCACGCCGACAAGGAGGCCGAGAAGATCATGCTCGACCTTCACCTGACCCTCCCCTGGCACAAGTCCAGCTTCACCAATCTGGAGAAGTCGCTGCCGCTGCTGCCGTGGGAGAACGCCGCGGCGTACAACGAGGACGTCAAGCGCCTGCGCCCGACGCCCTACGTGGCGCAGTTCTCCGAGATTAACCGCATCTGGGTGGCCGCCTTCACCCAGGTGCGCCTCGGCCAGAAGACGGCACAGCAGATGCTGACCGACTTGAAGCCGCAGATCGACGCGCTGCTGAAGACGTAGTGCGTCGCCGCGGAGGGCGGCGACGCACTGCGCGCGCTACGCCTGCGCCAGCAGCTGGTTCGCCTCCCGCGTCGCCGCCTCCAGCGCCGCCTTCGACGACTTCTTCCCCTCCATCACGCTCAGCAGCGCGTCCTCGATCACCTTCCGGATCGGATCCGTCCCCCGGGTGTTCGGCTCCGGCTTCGCGTACTTCAGCAGCTCGAACGCCTGCTTGCCCTGCGGGTCGTCCTTCTCCCAGTACCCCTTCAGGCGCGGCGTCTCGGCCGAGGACTTGCGCACCGGCATGTAGTTGGACGTGATGCTCCACTCCACGTCCTGCTCCTTCTCGCTCCACCACTTCACGAACGCCCACGCCGCCGCCTGCTTCACCGGACTCGTCTTGAACAGCGCCACGTTCGGCCCATATGCCACCGACGCCGGCTTCGCCGCGTCCTTTTGCGGGATCATCGCCAGACGCCACGGCAGGCTATCTCGCCCGTTCGCTTTCATCACGCTGCGGATGAACGGCCGGCTCGTCGTCGATTGCATGATGAACGCGTACCGGTTGGACACGAAGTCGTAGTCGCTCCCCGGCTGGCGCGGCGGGTTGTACGCGTATTGGCGCTTGAAGTTGTCCTCCGTGAACTGGAAGCTCTCCAGAAACGCCGGATCGTTCCACTTGACCTGCTTCGTCTGCGGATCCAGGATCGTCCCCCCGCGCGAGTACGCCCACGCGTAGATCGTCGACGCGTTCGGGTAGTTCGCCCAGCCGTACGTGCGCTTGCGCGTCGGGTCCTGGTTCAGCTCGCTCGCCGCCATGTCCGTCTTGTCGATGATCAGCGACGCGTCCCCGCGTGACATCTTCTGGATCGCCGCCTGAAACTCGGTCCACGTCTTCGGTACCGCCGTCACGCCCGAGCGACTCAGCAGCTCGTCGTTCACCGTCATTAGCAGCATGCTCTTGGCGAACGGCCACGAGAGCAGCTTGTTGTCGTACTGCGGGTAGCGCTGCCCCTCCAGGTAGTTGGCGAAGACGTCCTCCAGGCTCTCCTTCGAGAGACCCAGGTTCTTGTCCTTGATGTACGGCTCCAGGTCGATGTTCCAGCCGCCGCGCATGTACTCCGCCACGTGGCTCTCGTACGCCACGCTCAGGTCCGCCGGCGTGCCCCCCTGGAGCAGCACCTGGTTCTTCTGGAACAGCCCGGCGTAGCTGCCCGTGACGAACTCCGTCTTGACCGTGATCTTCTTGTCGTTGCTGGAGTTGAACTTGGCCACCATGTCGTCCACCGCCTTGGTCAGCGTGCTCGACAGGCTGTGCAGGAACGTGATCTCCGTCGGCTGACCAAAGCTCACCGCCGCCAGCGGCTCCACCTTGTTGCCGCCCGTGCCCGTCGCCGCCGCGCCACACGCCACCATCAGTGCCCCGCCGCTCCCCGCCCCCGCCGCCGCCAGGAGTCGCCTTCTGCTTACGCCCATTGCGTCGTCACCTCGGGCGCCATTCTATGGCGAGTCCGCGCCGCCAGAGAAGCCAATAGGGCGGGCGGATGGGCCGAGATTGTTGCGGCGTAGTGGGCGGGGTGGCGGAGCGGCGCGCGGTGGCGCGTTGTGGGGGACGTGACAGCGGAGTGCCGCTGCTGCTGGTGGAGGTGGCTCAAGGAAGACGGGAGGTCCGGCCCGGGCCGGCGCTATCGGTGCCGGGCGTGCGGCAGGGCGCGCGCGGACCGTACAGGCACCCCGTTCGCCGGGTGCCGCTGCCGGTCGTCGACTCACCAGCCCGGCCGAGCCACCGACTCGACGGCCCACTGACCCGCAGCGCCGCGCCCGAAAGCGGTCCCGCTAGGGTTCGGCGGCTTCTGGGGTGAGGTAGCCCTCGCGGAGGGCGTAGGCGACGAGCTCGGCGCGGGTCTGGAGGCCGAGCTTGCTCATGATGTGGGCGCGGTGGGTCTCGACGGTCTTGACGGAGACGACGAGGCGGTCGG
>DASTZM010000554.1:0-2317 GCA_035764305.1 Chloroflexota bacterium
GGCGGCGTCGCCGACCTGACCGAGGTCTATGGCGGCCGAGCGAGGAACGGAGGAGAGGTGAAAGGTGGCGGAGTAGACCAGCGTGCCGGAGAGCCGGTCGAGGTCCGGCACGGCGCACCAGTCGCCGAGCGTCGTGACCAGCGCAGGAGAGCCGTCAACGCCGGCCACGGTCCAGTCGACGAGCGGCGCGGAGCGTATCTCGACGTGCGGCGGCGAGACGAAGGACGCTGCCTCGGTGCGGCTGGTATCTACGAGCAGGAGTCGTGACTCGCGCCGCCCAAGCTGCAGTCGGATGGCGCCGGCTGAGTCGCGCGGCACCGCCACGGTCGTACCACGCAGCGGATCCAGAAGGTGGATCGCACCTGCTACAGAGACCGTGAGCGCGCCCTCGACCGACGCTTCGCCTTCATTGGTCACGAGGTAGGCGTGGTGCCCGTCATTGCGGACGTGGATCACGCGCAGACCAGGTGCGCCGGGAGCCATGTGAGCGTCCGCGGGGACGATGGCGCGGACCGCGGCCGCGACGTCCGGCGTGCTCCCGGCGTCGAGCAGAGTACCGCCCGCCGCGGTGAACTCCGAGAGATGGGATAGAGCGCGCCTCGAGAGCGCGACGTCGCCATCGCGCACCACCACGCGGTACGCCTGGGAGCCACACACCAGCCGGTCCCCCCGGACGGTCGACGCGGCGAGCGCAGCATCGTCGACGTAGAGGAAGTCGATCTGGGTCTCGTAGAGCGTGCGCGCCGCACGCCACGGAAGGTCGTGTCCGGTCCCCAGGATCGCGACGTCACACACGTGCTCACTGTCGGTCAGCAGCCAGGACAGGGCGCGCGTGTAGCGCATCAGGCGCTGGAAGTGGGGCCACCAGACGTTGTGCAGCCCCACGTCTGGCTCCGACTCGAAGGCGCGCGCGCCACGCACCGAATAGAAGACGGCATGCGGGATGAACAGGTTGTTCCCGCGTACCAGGTGCCAGTCGATCAGCCACTTGGCCTCGTCGAGCGTCAGGCGCCACCCGTAGGCACCGAAGAGCTCCGTAGCGGTGCGTGTGCGTTGACCGGGCGGTCTCGCGCGCGCCGCGCTGGTGGCGGCCTTGGCCGAGACCGAGTGGGCGCCCTCCAGACCCGACGTGTTGCTATCGGCGCCCGGCGGCAGGACCCACCGCCAGACGGCGTCTTGACCCGGCCAGTCGAAACGCGCGAGCGAGGCCATGTCGTTGCTCGCGTGGGGATGGCCGGTCAGCGCGACGCCGTGAGCACGGCACCACGCCGCCTGCGCGCCGTAGAACACCTCGCCGACGCGCCGTTCGACGGCAGTGGTGTAGGCACGCCGAAATGCGTCCCCCGCCGGACCGTAGTCGACCCACAGCGCCGGCAGGTGCGCGCGCACCCGCTCGATCGGCCAGCCGAGCCGCTCGGCGATGTACCCGTCGAAGCCCGCTGTGTACGGCCATGCGTCGCGCCGCGCGCGGCGGCCGAGGGGGCTCGGCTCGTCGGTGAATACGCCTACGACCGTCGTCCCGATGTGATGCCCCGGGGCCCGGGCGTAGGCATCGTGAGTGAGGCGGATGAAACTGGCGACGGCGTCGGGGTTCATGATGTCGCCCGCCGGCGGGGCGGTCGCGGCGTCGTCCTCGTGCTGGGGCAGGACACCGCGGATCACACCGCCGCTCGGGACGTCAAAGCACGCGAGGGCGATCCAACGCCCCCCGGCAACCTCGACCCGGACCAGGTTATGGTCGAGCGGCTCGAGTACGCGGACGGACTCGGGCTCGACGGCGGTGGCGGTTTCCCCACGCAGACGGGCGAGCGTGACGCACACCAGATGGTGGTCGAGCGAGCGGTTGACGGCCGGGCGCCAGTAGCCGCGGTGGGGGGCGTCGAGGCGCTGCGTGACCCGCACCAGCGCGCGGGACGCGTGGGCCGGGTTGTCATCCACGACGCGCCCCGCGGCCGAGCCCGAGGGATACGAGCCTTCGTCGTAGAGCAGCACGCCCAGGCCGAGCGCAGCGCACTCGTCCACCACGCGGCGTACCAGCCGAAGGTACTCAGGCGTGAGGTAGCCGACCCGCGCCGAGAGGCCGAGACGGGGATGGATCACCACGCCGCCCGCACCGGCCGCGTGGAACGCGTGGAGCTGGCGGAGCAGCTCGGCTTCCAGCAGGTCGTCGTTCCAGAACCAGAAGGGCCAGACGCCGTACTCCGCCGGCGGATCGGCCAGCCGCGCGAGGAGCCGCTCCATGGGACCCGCGCTCACGCACGACAAGCTACCGCCCGGTCGCCCCCTTCCCCGGTCCCCCATACTTTCCCGGAGGAGT
>DASTZM010000555.1:0-2189 GCA_035764305.1 Chloroflexota bacterium
GGCGCCCTGGCGCAGCGCACTCGCCGCGGCCGCCGCATCCGGCGGTGCCGGCGCGGCGCCGGCCAGCGCCGCGCTCACCAGCGCACCGTTTCGGTCCAGAGGCAAGACAAACACCGGCGCCAGATCGGCGTCCACCGCCAGGCGCGCGGCGCGCTCGTCACGGTCTTCGTCGTCCTCGTCGTGGCCCGACCGACGCGCGCCCCCGGCCGGCGCACCCCGCGGGCTCGACAGAACGCCATCCTCACCCAACACGCCCGCCACGCGCCGCTCGAGCGCAGCGTCGACACTGCGCAGGAAGATCGCCCCGGTGGCGGCGTAGGCCACCAGGCAGACGGCCAGGACGAGCAGCATGCCCGCTCCCAGGTAAAGCACCGTCAGCCGCAGCCGCACGCGCCGCAGCGCGCCGGTCGGTCCCAGTGTGTCGCCGCTCACCGCGTTCAAGCGCTCGCGCGCGCGGCGTACGGGCTGCCCGCCAGCCGGTAGCCGACGCCGCGCACGGTGTCGATGGGGTCTCCCTGTCCGGCGGCGCGCAGCTTCTTGCGCAGGTACGAGACGTACACGTCGACCATCGTCGGCAGCACGTCCCGTTCGAATGACCACGCGCGGTCCAGGATTTGGTCGCGCGTCAGCACCTGCCCCGGGTGGCGCATGAAGCACTCCAGCACGTTCCACTCGGTCGGTGTGAGATCCAGCGCGCGCTCGCCTCGTTGTGCCAGGCGCAGGCGCAGGTCCATCGCCAGATCGCCACAGCGCAGCGATTCGCCCTCGCCGTCAACCAGCGCGAACCGGCGCCCCAGCGCCCGTACACGTGCCAGCAGCTCCTCGAACGCGAACGGCTTGCCCAGGTAGTCGTCCGCGCCGCTCTCCAGCCCCGCCACGCGGTCCTCCACCTCACGCCGCGCGGTCAGCATCAGCAGCGCCGTCCGCAGCCGCGCCGCGCGCACCGCGCGACAGATCGACGGACCGTCGCGGTCGGGAAGCATCCAGTCCACGATCGCCACGTCGTACGCGCCGCCCGCCAACAGGGCCCAGCCAGACTCGCCGTCGTGGGCCAGATCGACCGCGATGCCCTCTTTGCGCAGGACGCGGTCGATCAGCGCCGTCAGCCGGCGGTCGTCCTCAATCACGAGCACTTTCATCGCTGCTGCGCCGCCTGATCCATCACCCGCCGCCCGGCGCGCGCGTTCCCCGTAGCGGGGCGCACCGCCGTGCGTGGGGCACGGGGCCGCTGCGTCATCGTGACTCGCGCCCATTGGAATCGCGTTGGAGTCTCCCTCCCGTCACTCCAACCGAATCCCAATCTTCTTGTCCTACGCTACCACCAATGCCAAAACCCACTCCCACCCGCACGCCCCGGACGCGGGCCGGGCGCACCGGGCACGCCCAGCACGCCGGGCGCACCGAAGTGAAGCTCGCACTCGCCGCCGCGGCCGTCGCCTCCACGGTTGGCGGCTGGGCCGCCATCGCCCGGGCTCAGCCACCCCCAGATGAAGCCTTCGCGGAAGCCGGAGCGCTTGCCGACCGTGAGTGGACGCTCGCGGGCGGGGCGCTCACGCTCGAGCTGCCGCCCGTCGCCACGGTCGCGCCCCTCGCGCCGCTGCCCGAGTGGCCCGCCATCGACCCGCTGCCCCCGCTCGTCCGCGCGATCGAGCCCCGACTGGCCGGCCCACTAGGCGCCACATCCGCGACCGGCTCAGCACCGCCCGTGCCGCCGCGCGCCGCGGTCTCATCTGGGCCAGGTCAAGCTGCACCGCCCATGGCAGCCCTGGCAGCGGCGCCGCAGACGGCCGCGGCTGCTCAGCCAGCCGTCCCCGCCCCGGCTGCTCCGGCGCCGGCCGTGGCGCCCGCGGCGCCCGCCGCCGCGCCTCGCGTCGTGGTCGTACCCACACCCAGGCCGGCCACGGGCAAGGTCGCGGCCACCACCCGCTCCTCCCGCTGATCCGTGTCCCCGCAGACTCCGCCGGTCAGCGCAGCCGTCGCGCCCGGCGCGAGCGATGAGCGTGACGCGCCGGCGCTCCCTTTGTGGACCACCTTGGCGGTCCTTGGATCAGCCGCCGGCGGCGCAGTGCTCGCCGCCGGCGTCCTGCCGTACCTCTTCCCTGCACTCGCCGCGTCGATCCTCGGTCCGGACGCCAAAGCCTATTGGTACGTCTCGCGCAGCAGCGCCTTCGTCGCCTTCGCGCTGCTCT
>DASTZM010000556.1:0-7865 GCA_035764305.1 Chloroflexota bacterium
GCTGCGGTGCGACGTCGCGGGTGATCCGGTGCGCGGAGTGCATGGTCGATCCGCTGCCACTGGCGGCGGTGCGCAGCGCGGGGCTCCTGCGCGGGCCGCTGCGGCGCGCGGTGCACCGACTCAAGTACGGCGGGCGTCGCCCGGCGGCTGCGTCACTGGCAGAGCTGCTTCTGGCGCCGGTCGCCCAGCTCGGTCCACTGCCCCCGGACGCAGTCGTCGTGCCGGTCCCGCTGCACCCGGACCGGCGCCGGGAGCGCGGATTCAATCAGGCGGAGGCGCTCGCCGCGCCGCTGGCGGCGGCGCTGGGACGGCCGCTGCGCCCGGCGGTGCTACGCGTGCGCGCCACGCCGACGCAGGTGGGGTTGAGCCGTGCCCAGCGTCGCGCGAACGTGCGGGGCGCCTTTGCGCCGGCGGAATCACTCCCGGCACAGGCGGTCCTGCTGGTCGACGACGTGACGACGACAGGGAGCACGCTGGGCAGCGCGGCGGCAGCATGCCTCGAGGCGGGAGCCGCTGCCGTGTACGCGGTGACGCTGGCGCGGGAGGCCTAACCTGTGAACTCGTCAGGGACTGCGGACGAGAATAAGCAACTGACTGGCATGCCGCGTGCGTTTACAGTAAAGAGGAACACGGGAATCGAGATGGACGTGCTATCGCAGGCGCTGAACGTCGCCGAGCAGGCCGAGGCCGCGACGGGCTCGGTGACGCTCACCTTCGACCTGCTGAACTCGAGCCATCGCGCCGCGTACGCGGCGGCGCTCGCGGTACTGCGGATCAGCGGCGTCGACGAGGATGAGCTGATTGCCGGGCTGGAGCACGTCGTTCCGGCAGCGCAGCCGGAGGAGCCGGTCGAAAGCGGGTACACGGGGCCCGAGGGCTTCGAGGGCGAGCTGCGGAAGCGCTACGGCGACGCGATGAACGACCTGTCGCCGGACGAGGCACGCCGCGCTCAGGCGGCGCGGGAGACGTTCCCGCGGGTGGTGGAGCTACTCAAGGACGGCGCCAACGTCGAGGCGGTGGCGCAGATCCAGTACCGGCGCTGGGTGGAAGAGAACCTCGACTCGGTGCGGGGCTAGAGCTCGACGTCGTAAGCGACGCCAGACGCCTCGGCGTCCTTCCTGAGGGAGTCGCGCGTCGGCTGATCGAGGGGTATCCCCTCGCGCAGATAGGACTGTCGGCGCGTGAACTCGAGCTCGCCTGGGATGAAGATCTCGCTCACGCCGTCGCGCTTGCGCGAGCTCTTCATGAAGTCGACCATGCGATCCATGCGCGCCTTGAACTCCTCGAGCGGCTGGAAGTGCTCGATGTCGATCGCCTGCACAACCTGCCCGCCGCCGCGCTCGCCCTGCCCCTCGCCGTAGCGACCGCCGGAGAGGACGGCACAGAGTATGTCCGCGGCGATGCCCAGCCCAACGCCCTTAGGCCCGCCGATCGGCGCAAGCGTGCCCTCCTTGAAGGCGGCCTCCGGGTCGTCGGTGGGGTTTCCCGCCGCGTCGAGCGCCCAATCGAGCGGCATCTTCTCGCCCCGCGCCTGCGCCATCTGGACCTTCGAGCCGGCGACGACCGAAGGCGCCATGTCCAGGTTGTAGGCGAAGCCGCGGCTGGTGGGCGCGGCCCAGGAGATGGGGTTGAGCCCCACCCGGCGGTCGAGTCCGCCCCAGGGAGCGATCATCGTGCCGCCGGTCGTGGCGGCGAAGCCGATGCAGCCGGCGTCGGCGGCCTGCTGGGTGTAGTAGCGCATCGCGCCGCAGTGGCCGTTGTTGCGCACGCTGACCGTCGAGCTGCCGTACTGCTTGGCCTTCTTGATGGCCAGGTCCATCGCGAAGGCGACGGCGACGTGGCCGATGCCACGGTCGCCGTCGACGATGGCGGTCGACTCGCGGTCCTGCGTGACCTTGGGCTCGGCTTTGGCGTTGATCCCGCCGCTGCGCAGCGAGCGCGCGTAGGTGGGGGCCCAGCGCGAGCCGTGCGAGTGGACGCCGCACAGGTCGGCATCGACGAGGCACTGGCCCATGAAGGCGGCCTTCTGGGCGGGGACGCCGCACTTCTCGTAGACGGCGGCGATCAGGCGCTCGAGCTTGCGGGCGTCGACGCGGCGGTACATCTCGTCCGGCATGGGGCCGGATTGTAAGCTGATAGACCCCGGACTTTGTTACGTATCGGGGACACGGGAGGGACATGCGAATGCGCAATACAGGGACCATGTCGCGCCGCGGCCTGCTCGGCGTCGCGGCCGGGTTGAGCGGCACGCTCCTCGCGGCGTGCGGGGCCACGGGCAGCAGCACGGGCGAATCGAAGCCCGCGGCGAGCGGCAAGCTGGTCGAACTGCGCGCCCACGCGCGCGAAGGAAGCGAGCGCGACGGCTACCGCAAGAGCGTCGACGAGTTCAACAGACTCAATGAGGGGAAGATCAAGGTCACGTACGAGGGCCTTGCGGGCGACCCGGCGTACTACGGGCCGCTCGAGGTCGCGATGGTGGCGGGTACCAATGGGGACGTGCACTACGCCCACACGTCGAACCTGAAGTTCCAGGAGTACGCGGTCAAGAACCTCGCGATCAATCTCGACCCCTATATCGCAAGGGACAAGAACTTCAAGCTCGCGGACTGGCCGGCCACCGCCCAGGACGCGATGAAGGTGGTCGACGGAAAGGTGTACGGCGTGCCGATCCGGGGTCAGATCTCGTGGCTTTTCCTCTACTGGAACATCGACCTGTTCAAGAAGGTTGGCATCCCCGAGCCGACGCCCGACTGGACGTATGAGCAGGTCCTCAGCGCGGCGCGCACGCTGCGTGGGCAGAGCAACGTGGCCGACTTCATCCCGGTCGGGCACGCACAGAGCGGCGGGTTCGAGAACGTCGTGGCCGATCTGCGCCGCTTCGGTGGCGAGTTCTTCGCTGAGCCGAAAGGAGGGGGCAAGAAGTCGCAGCTCGATTCGGCCCAGTCACTCGCAACCTACAAGTTCTATTACGACAACATCAAGTCCGGGCTCTTCGCGCCGCGCGTCGGTTACGGCGCGGCCGAGTTCGGTCAGGGCAAGATGGCGATGTACTGGGGCCGCCTAGCGGGAGAGCGCGGGACCGTGGACCAGAACGCCAAGGGCGCCTTCCAGTGGACGTTCAACGCCATGCCCAAGGGGCCCACCGGGAAACGAGGCGGATTTCTTTCGGTAGACATGTCGCAGGTGGCGACGAATTCGAAGTTCAAGGACCAGGCCTGGGAATTCTTGAAGCACATCACCGGCAAGAACAGCGGCATCAACCTGGCGCTCCAGCCGGACGGCTCGCTCACCCCGGGGTTCCGAAAGGATGTCTACTGTTCGGACCAGCTGCTGAATGACGCGCGCTTCCCCAAGACGGCGATGAAGGCGAACTGCGACAACATCGAGCAGCCTGACACGTACGTCTTCCCGCACAACTTCAGGCTGCCCGGTCCGGGGCACATCCAGGAGATCCTGAACAAGTACATCAACCCATACATGGACGGGTTGAAGGAACCGACTGCGGCGGAGCTGAAGGAGCTCAACACCGAGGTTCAGCGCGTCCTCGACATGCCCCGCATGTAGCGGCGGGGCGCTAGTTCAGGAGCGCTTCTTCGGTCGTAATCAGGGGGAGGGCGACGCACAGGTCGTGCGTCGCCCTCTCGGCGTCTTCGGAGGACGACCAGAGCGGCGTCCACGTGTCGGCGAGGGTGCGCTGGCCATCGCCGGGCTCGGCGAGGTCGGGAAGGTCGGAGGGCTCGGCGTCGCGGGAGAGCTCGAGCAGGCAGACGTCCATGCGTGTTCCAACAGCCTAGACGCGGCAGCGCGCCCGCGGCTGCGGATGGGAGGTCTGGTCTAGCCCGTTTTGCCTACTCTGGCCGATGCGGGCGCGTCGGCCAGAGGTACTGCCACATCAAGAACTGGAACATGGGCGCGGGGTGCGCCGCGCGGCTGTAGCGTGCCAGGCCGCAGTCACCCATCCGACTGACGACACGCTGGAGCGCGCGCATCAGGCGCCAGTAAGAGATGCGCTGCGTGACGCGGCGCGCGTAGCGCCCGCGGGCGGCGCGGAACGTCGTGTGCCCGTCGATCGCGTCTTGGAGCGCGTCGCCGCACGCCAGGGCCAGCCCGAGCGCGGCGCGGATCCCCTCGCCGGTTAGCCCGAAGCAGTGCCCCGCCGCGTCCCCCACGACGCAGACGTCGCCCACCACCGGCGGTCGGGGCGCCGCGGGGAGGAACCCGCCGTGCAGGTGCCGTCCGGCGGTTGGACGGCCCGCGCCGCGCTCCCACGGATGCTCGCCGTCGGGTGACCAGTACTCGGACCCGGGGCCGTCTAAGAAGGTATCGAGCGCCTCGCGGAGATCCTTGCTCGGGTTCTGACCACTCTCCGGGTAGGCGATGACTCCCAAGCGTGAGACAGGCCCGGCCGGGAAGGCCCACGCGTAGCCTGGCCAGACGGTCCCGTGGCCCGCCCAGAAGTGCAGCCCCTCGGCCCGTTGCAGCGCCGGCTGGGGCAGCTCGGCCTCCAGACCGCAGCTGAGGTCCTGCCGACGCACGTAGCCCGGGCGCAGCGCGGACGCGATGGCGGCGCGCCAGCCGGTGGCGTCGACGACGCAGCGCGCTTCGATCTCGCCCGAGTCGGTGAGCAGCCGGCCGTCGCGGGACCCCGTGACGCGCGCCACCCGGATTTCCACGCCGCGTCCGCGGGCGCGATCGGCGAGAAGCCGGCAGAGCGCGCCGTAGTCGAACGTACAGAACGGCTCGGGCAGGCGGTAGCGCAGTGTCTGGGGATCGCCGCGCTCGGGCGCCAGGTGCAGCACGAGGTCGCGGTGCACCTGCTGGATCGTGTCGAGCGCGCCGACATCTTGGAGCGCAGACACGGTCGTGCCGCAGGCGGAGGTCTGCCCGGCGCCGGCGGGCTGGTGATCGACGACGACCACTCGTCCGCGCAGGCGTGTGGCGAGCGCCAACCCGGCAAAGCTGGCGCCGGCGATGGCGACGTCGTACATCTGGGAGGAGGCACTAGTCTAGAATCCGAAGATGCCGCCCAAGAAGAGCCGGCGCCTGCCCGGCGGCAAGGTGCGACGCCCGGGGAGTGGCTCAGGCGGCGCTGCGGGTGGGGCAGCCACGGGTGGGACACGCGGCGCGATCCGCCCGGCGCGTCCGGCCGACGTCGACGAGCTCGACCAGAGCGACCTCGACGACGCGCCGGAGGGGGACGGCGCGCTCGACAGTGCTATCTCGTTGGAGGAGTTCCGCGTCGCGCGGCCGGTGCCCGAGACGCCTCCCCCGCCGTCGCGCCGGCTGCGCGAGCGGCGCGGAAGGGCGCCGGTGGCGCGCACTGGCCCGTCGCCGATGGAGCTGGCGGCGCTGAACTACCGGCACATCCGGGGCGACCTGCTGCGGATCGCGATCATCGCCGCGGTCATGTTCGGGATCATCATCGCGCTCTCGTTCGTCATCAAGTGACGTTCGACGTCCTGATTCGCGGCGGGACCGTCTTCGACGGGAGCGGGGCGGTGGGCGTGCGCGCCGACGTGGCGATCGAGCGCGGACGCGTGGTCGCGATCGAGCCTGGGACGGCTCTGACGTCGGCGCAGGCCGCGCTGGTCGTCGATGCGGTGGGCAGATACGTCGCCCCCGGGTTCATCGACATCCACACCCATTCGGACCGGTCGATCCTGATCAATGGGCGGATGGAGAGCAAGATCCGCCAGGGCGTGACGACCGAGGTGGCGGGCAACTGCGGGTCGGGGGTCGCACCGGCGCTGGGGCCGGCGGCGGCGCAGGCCGACGCATCGGGTGAGATCGCGCACGAGAACAAGACCTGGCCGACGATGGGCGCGTACTTCGAGGAGATCGAGCGCTCGGGTATCGCGGGGAACTACTGCACGTGGGTCGGGCACGGGACGCTGCGGGCGAGCACGGTCGGGTACGAGATGCGCCCGCCGACCGAGGACGAGCTGGAACACATGCGCCGGCTGCTGCGCGAGAGCCTGGAGGCGGGGGCGTTCGGCTTCTCGACAGGGCTGATCTACGCGCCGAGCGGCTTCGCGCAGACGGACGAGATCGCGGCGCTGGCGGCGGTTGCGCGCGAAAGTGAAGGGCTCTACGCGAGCCACATCCGCAACGAGTCGTCGAAGCTGCTCGAGGCGGTGGGCGAGGCGATCGAGATCGGCCGGCGCGGCGGCGTGCCGGTGCAGGTGGCGCACCACAAGGCATCTGGCCGGCCGAACTGGGGCCTGGTGGGGCAGAGCCTGGCGCTGATGGACCGCGCGCGCGCCGAGGGCGTCGACGTGGCGTGTGACCAGTACCCGTATGTCGCGTCGAGCACCGGACTGACATCGATCCTGCCCAAGTGGGCGCTGGAAGGCGGGCGCGAGACGATCGTGGCGCGCCTGCGCGACGGCGAGACGCGTGCCCGGCTGCGTGAGGAGATGCTGGCGTCGCGCCCGGACTACGCCGAGCTGCGCGAGGACCAAGGGTGGCACGGCATCCTGATCGCGCGCTGCCGGGGCGACCGAAGCGTAGAAGGGCGGCGCCTGGGCGAAGTGGCGGTGGAGCGGAACGTCGATCCGTTCGAGCTAGCGTTCGATCTGCTGGTCGCCTCGGATGGAACGGTGCCGTGCATCTTCTTCAGCATGTGCGAGCCCGACGTGCGGACGGTGATGGGCTGGGCGCACACGATGATCGGGTCGGATGCGTCGTCGGTAGCGCCGTACGGTCCGCTGGGGGAAGGCAGGCCTCACCCGCGCGCGTACGGCACGTTCGCGCGCGTGCTGGGGCGCTACGTGCGGGAGCAGGGCGTGCTGAAGTGGGAGGCCGCGCTACACAAGATGACGGGCCAGCCGGCGGCGCGACTGGGCCTCAAGCAGCGCGGCTTCCTGCGGACGGGGCAGTGGGCCGACGTGGTGGTGTTCGACCCCCAGACGGTGCAGGACGAGGCGACGTTCGTCGAGCCGCACCGCTTTGCGTCGGGGATTGACCACGTGCTGGTCAACGGCGTACCGGTGGTTCGGAATGGCGAGCACACCGGCGCGACTCCGGGGCGGGTGCTGCGCCGCGGCGTCGACGCGTGAGAGTGCTGATCACCGGCTCGTCCGGGCAGATCGGAACGAACCTGGCTCTCCGCCTGATGGATAGCGGGCACGAGGTGGTGGGGATCGACCGCCGGCCGAACACGTGGACGGACCGCGTCCGGACGCACCTGCTCGACCTATCCCGGGTGCATGACGTGAGCGCGACGACGATCGGCGGCGCAGAGCTGGGTCGTGTGGACGCCATCGTGCATCTGGCGGCGCACGCCAAAGTGCACGCCCTGGTCGAGCGCCCGTTGGGGGCGCTGGAGAACCACGTGATGGTGACGAACGCGCTGGAGCTGGCGCGCGCGGCGCGCGTGCCGATCCTGCTGGCGTCGTCGCGCGAGGTGTACGGCAACGCGGTGGCGCGCGGGGCGCCCGTGCCGGAGAGCGCGGCGGACTTCCGCGCCGCGCCAAGTCCGTACGCCGCGATGAAGCTGGCGAGCGAGGCGCTGGCGGCGTCCTACCGGCGCTGTTACGGCGTGCCGTTCGCCGTGATCCGCTTCAGCAACGTCTACGGGCGCTACGACAGCGACATGGAGCGATTGGAGCGCGCCATCTGGATCTTCGCGCAGCGCATCGGCGAGGGCCGCCCGGTGCCGGTCTTCGGCGCCGAGAAGACGCTCGACTTCACCCATGTGGACGACGCCGTCGACGGCACCTACCGCTGCCTGCAGCGGCTCGTCGCGGGCGACGCGGGCGTGGTGGGCGAGACTTTCAACCTCGCCTATGGACAGGGCTCCCGCCTCCTGGACGTGGTGCAGCTGATCGGCCGCACGCTCGAGCGCGAGCCGATCCTGGACATAC
>DASTZM010000557.1:0-6794 GCA_035764305.1 Chloroflexota bacterium
AGCGACTGACCGGCGATGAGCAGGACGAGGCCGGTGCCGAGGTGGGTCGTGTTCTTGGTGACCGAGTCGAGCAGCTGGGTGAGGAGCGTCTCGGCGAGCGTCGCGCGGCGGCCGACCTCGTTGCGCAGGCGCAGGTGGTCGACGACGCGGTCCTCGGCGCCGGCCACCTTCACCGCGTTCACGGCGCCAAAGATCTCGCCGAGCAAATCGGTCACGCCGCCGATGGCCTCCTGTTGGGCGCGCCGATAGCGCTGGATGCGCGCCGTGCCGATCTCGACGAGTCCGAGCACGAGCACGACGGGCAGGAAGACGGCGGCGGTAAGGAACGGGTTGATGCGCACCAAGATGGCGACGGCGATGACGGTGAGCAGCACCTGGCCGATGGGGTCGGCCATCCAGGCGACGTACTTGCCGATGACGGCGGTGTCGTCGCGGAAGCGGCTGACGGCTTCGCCGGGCGACTGCGGGACGGCGCGCGCCGCGGGAAGCTGGAGGATGCGCTCGAAGGCGTTGCGCTGAACCAGAGCGCCGGCGGTGCGGATGGTGCCGTTCTCGAAGACAGCGCAGCCGAGGCCGTGGACGATCTGCGCGAGCCCGGCGCCGGCCATCAGCGCGCAGAGGGTCGGGACGTCGAAGCGGGCAGGACCGTCGCCGGTGAGGGTGTTGAAGAACTCGCGCAGGATGAGGCCGGGGAGGAGCGGCACGAGGTACCCGGCCATGACGATGCTCCACGTGCTGGCGAGCCAGGCGAGCGGGCGATAGCGCATGAGGCGCCAGACGAACCAGCGGACGGGAGGCAGCTCGACCCGCGCGCTCATGCCAGTACCTCGGCGGCGCCGGCGCGGAGCAGCTCAGCGAAGCGGGAGTGGCGCTCGGCGGCGAGCGCGGCGCGCGGGCCGTGCTCGACGGCGCGGCCCTGCTCGAGCAGCAGGATCTCGTCGGCGCGCTGGAGTGTGCTGAGGCGGTGGGCGATGATCACCGCGGTGCGGTCGCGCAGCAGCCGGTCGATACCGCGCTCGATGCGCCGCTCGGTGGCGGGGTCGAGCCGCGCGCTGGCTTCGTCCAGGATGACGAGCCCGGGGTCCTTGAGGAAGACGCGCACGAAGGCGAGGAGCTGGGCTTCGCCGGCGGACAGGCCCCCGCCGTTCGGCGCGAGTCGGGTGTCGAGTCCGGCGGGGAGCGAGGCGAACCATGGCCAGAGCTCCATCCACTCGATCGTCTCGAGGAGTCGCTCATCAGGCACGGTCGGATCAAAGAAAGTCAGGTTGTCGCGGACGCTGGCGTGGAAGAGCCGCACCTCCTGCGTCACGACGCCTACGTTTCGGCGCACGCTGGTCAGCAGGGCGTCGCGCACGTCGACGCCGCCCAAGCGCACGGCGCCGGCGGTCGGGTCGTAGAGGCGGTAGAGGAGGCGACCAAGTGTCGTCTTGCCGCTGCCGGTGCGGCCGAGCAGGCCGAGCACGCGGCCCTGGGCCAGCTCATAGGTGAGGGAGTCGAGGGCGGGGATCGTGTCACCTGGGTAGACGAGCGTGGCGCCGTCGAGCACGACCGAGAGCGGCCCATCGGGCAGCGGGCGCGTGCCGTCGACGAGGGCGCTGCGCTCGGCGAGGAGCTCCTCGATGCGGGAGATGGAGGCGGTGGCGTTGGCCAGCTCCTGCGCCTGGCGGTTCAGCTGCTCGATTGGACGACGGAGCTGCTGGGTGTACCCGACCAGCAGGAAGATGGCGCCGAGCGAGATCTCGCCGGCCTGGAAGAGCGCAGCCCCGAGGGCGATGGCGATGACGGTGCAGAGCGTGATGGCAACGACGGTGACGTTGCCCAGCGACCAGCCGATGACGCTGGCCTTCATCTCGGCGATGAAGAAGTGGCGCAGTCGCTCGAAGAAGCGGCGCATGGTGTAGGGGACGGCGCCGTTGGCGCGGACGTCTTCGGTACCGGCGAGGCGCTCCTCGAGGAAGCCGTAGAACTCGGCGCTGGCCTGGCGCGCGGCGCGGCGGTAGCGCATGGGGGCACGGCTCAGGAGGCGCAGGGCGGCGATGGCGCTGAGGGAGACCGCGCCGAACGCGAGCCCCAGGCGCCAATCGACGCCGGTCAGGACGACGAGGATGGCGGCGAGCAGGAGCACGTTGCCGGCCACGTCGACGACGAGGCGAGAGAAGAAGCCGCCGAGTGCGCCGACGTCGCCGTCGATGCGCTCGATCAGCTCGCCGGGGGTGTGGGTGTTGTGGAAGGCGGAGTCGAGGCGCAGGCAGTGCGCGGTGAGGTCGGCGCGCATCGCGTTGGTGGCGAGCTGGCCGACGTTGGCGGCGACGTACGACTCGGCGGTGGCGACGGCCTGGTTGGCGGCGGTGACGAGCAGGTAGAGGCCGCCGATGGCGGCCAGCGATTCGAGGGCAGCGCCCTCGCGCGCGGCGTCGACGAAGCGGCTCAGGATCTGGGGGAAGGCGAGCTGGAGGACGATGCTGGCCAGCAGGAGCGCGGCGAGCAACCCCACGCTGCGCGCGTGGGGCCGGAGGTAGCGCGAGAAGAGCGCCAGGTGGCGCCTGAGCGGCACGCGGAAGGGTACCCGCGTGCCGCCCAGGCGCAGGAGCTAGTGCATCACGACGTCGTGCCGACCGCCCAACATGCCGTCGACGAAGGCTTCGACGTCCTCCTTGGACATGTCGCCTTCGAGCAGGAGGTGCTCGATGATGGGCATGGGCAGGCCGAGCTGGGCGTTCTTCGTCAGCTCATGCACGACGGGCGCGTTGGGACGGGTGGGGTCGCTCAGGAAGGCGTGCAGGTGTCCCACCAACGCCGACTTGTTGACATCGACGGTGACCTTGACGATCTGCCCGGCGAGCAACGCCGCCCCCGCCGCGACCGCGGCCACACCGCCGGTCACCGCAGCGGGCGCCGCCGCCGGGAGGGCCGCGGGCAACTGGGCGGCGATCTGCGTCGCCGCCTGGCCCGCCGCCGCGACGCCGGCCACGCTGGTGGCCGCTGCGGTGGCGAAGACCGTTCGACGGTCAACTCCCTTTTGTGCGGTCGCTACAGCCGCGCGTGCGATTGCCATGGCTCAGCCCTCCTACGGCAGGTTATATACGTCCGCGATATATCAGTCCACCGGCTGTGTCAAGCGGGTAAGGTGCAGCCGGTGCGCGGCGTGCGGATCGGCGAGGCGACGGTAACGCTCATCTCGGACGGCGCGTTCCGGCTGGATGGCGGGGCGATGTTCGGCGTGGTGCCGCGCGTGGTGTGGGAGCAGCGGTGTCCGCCCGACGCGCAGCACCGCATCCGCATGGGGCTGAACGCGATGCTGGTGGAGGTGGCGGGGGCGCGGGTGGTCATCGATCCAGGGCTTGGGTCGCGTCATGACGCGCGGTTCGCCGAGCGGTTCGCCGTGGAGCAGCCGCCGAGCGTGCTGGAGAGCCTGCGCTCGCTCGGTGTTGGTCCGGAGCAGATCGACCTCGTGATCGACACGCACCTGCACTGGGATCACGCCGGCGCCAACACGGCGCTGCGCGACGGAGAGGTCGTGCCGGCGTTTCCCAATGCGCGGTACGTCGTGCAGCGCCGGCAGTGGGAGGACGCGACACGGCCCCACGAGCGCAACCGGGCGTCCTACCGGCCGGACGACTTCGTACCGCTCGAGCGTGCGGGGAGGCTGCACCTGGTCGACGGGGATACGGAGGTGGCGCCGGGGGTGTGGGTGCACGAGGTGGGCGGCCACGCGCCGGGGATGCAGCTGGTGAGAGTCGAGTCGGCGGCGAAGGTTTTTCTGCACCTGGCGGATCTGGTCCCGATGCGGCACCACGTCGACTATCCGTGGATCATGGGATACGACCTGTATCCCGTCGAGACGCTAGCGCAAAAGAAGGTGTGGCTGCCGCGCGCCGCGGAGGGTGGGTGGACGGTGGGGCTAGTGCACGACCCCGAAAGCCCGCTTGGGCGGATCAGCATGAAGGATGGTCTCCCCGGCTTCGAGCGGCTGGACGACGTCGAGCGCTAGGTTGGGGTCGGGGCGAGGGCGGCGCCGACGGTCTCGGGGGTGGCGGGAACAGGGCGGTGGCGCATCAGCGCGAGTGCGATCCAGAGCAGGGCGATGCCGATGACCTGGTTGGGAGCGGGCAGCGTGTTGAGGAAGAGCGCCCCGACGACGATGGCGGTGACGGGGAACCACAGCTCGCACAGCGTGGCGACGGCGGCGGGGGTGTCGCGCAGCCCCCAGTAATAGAGGAGCAGACCCAGCAGGCCGGACACGAGGGCGGTGGCGAGGAGGGGCGGCAGCTCGGCGGGGCCGGGGGTGCCCCACCCGGTGAGGGCGGCGATGACGAGCAGCGCGGGGAGGGCGGAGGCGAAGCGCAGGGCGGTGAGCGTGCTGTACGGGACATGCGCGAGCATGCGCCGTCCGAGGACAGTGCCGGCGGCCCAGAGCACGGCGGCGCCGAGCGCGAGGGCGACGCCGAGAGGCCGGTCGCCGGCGCCGAGCGAGAGGAAGGGCGAGACGTCGGGAAAGGCGATCAGATACGCGCCGCCGAGCGCGACCGGCAGGAGGGGCCAGAAGCGGGGCGGGAGCGGCTCGGGCAGCATCAGCGACGCGAGGCTGATGGCGAAGATAGGCTGCGTCATGTGCAGGAGGACAACGGTAGTGGGGGTGGCGTAGCTGAACGCCTGGGTGAAGAGGACGGTCGCCAGCCCGCTGGCGCCAGCGCCGATGAGGAAGACGGAGAGCCACTCGGCGGGGCGCAGCGCGGCGATGTGACGCCGCTCGCGGACGAGCAGCCAGCCGGTGGCGATGACGAGGATGACGTGCTCCCAGACGACGATCGCCCCGGAGGGCATGGTCTGGATGAGCGTGTTGCGCCAGAAGCCGTCGGTGGCCCACAGCATGGCGGCGACGGAGACGGCAGCGGGGCCGAGGAACGCGCGGGGGGTGCGAGCGGACATGCGGGGCGATGCTACCCGAAAACGTCTAGCCGAAGAGTGGCTGGCCGGGGATCGAGACCCGCGTACGGTAGAGCGAGCCGGTCTCGACCTCGGTGATGACCAGGGTGCGACGGTCGGGGCCACCGAAGGCGACGTTGGTCACGCCCTTGCCCGGCACGGGGATGGTCAGCAGCTCGCGGCCGTCGGGACCGAGGACGTCGACGCGGCTCTCGCCGTAGTGGGCGACGTAGAGGTTGCCGGCGGCGTCGAAGGCCATGCCGTCGGGACCGTTGGCGCCGCGCAGCTTGCCGAAGTCCTGGCGCGCACCGACAGAGCCATCGTCGCCGACCGCATAGCGCAGGACGCGGTTGTGGCCGGTCTCGGCGAGGTAGACAGTGCGGTCGTCGGCCGAGATGGCGACGCCGTTGGGGAAGGCGAGACCAGTGTCGAGCTGCTCAAGGCGGCCGTCTGGGAAGGCGCGGTAGAAGCCACCGACGGGGTTCTGGACGGAGGAGCGCCAGGGGTCGGAGAAGTAGAGGGTTCCTTTCGAGTCGAAGACGAGGTCGTTGGCGCCGTTGAGCGGCTTTCCTTCGTACTCGGTCTGCCAGGGGGTGATGCGGCCGTCGGGCGAGACACGGAGGACGCCGTGCCACTGGTCGCCCTCGTCGGCGACGTAGAGCGTGCCGTCGGGATGAAAGGCCAGGCCGGCGGGGATGCCACCGGTGTTGACGAACTCCCTGGCCCGGCCGCTCTGGAGATCGAGGCGGACGATGGAGCTGGTGAGCCAGTTGACGAAGAAGAGCGATCCGTCGGGGTGGAAGGCGGGCCCCTCGGGCGAGTTGTAGCCCGAGATGAGCTGCTCGACGGGCGCTTCGAGTCGTGGTGCATCTGCCATCAGGCGTTCAAGTCCTTTGCCATGCGGTGCATGCCGGCGGTGAGGCCGCCGTCAACGGGGAGAACGGCGCCGGTGATGAAGGAGGCCTCGTCTGAAGCGAGGAACAACGCGGCGGCGGCGACCTCGTCGGGCTCTCCGACGCGTCCGAGCGGGTACCAGGCGGCGAGCTTGTCGAATATCTCCGGGTCGCGCTTGAGACGGGCAGCCCAGATGGGGGTACGGATGGTGCCGGGGCAGAGCACATTGGCGCGGATGCCCTGCGCGCCGTAGCGCACGGCGAGGTTCTGGGTGAAGTTGATCGCGCCGGCCTTGGCGGCGGAGTACGCCTCCTCGCCCAGACCGGTGAGGCCGTTCACGGACGCGATGGTGACGATGGCGCCGGTCTTCTGGGCGAGCATGTGGGGGAGGACGGAGCGGGTGCAGACGAAGACGCCGCGCAGTGTGGTGGCGAGGACGGCGTCCCACTCCTGTTCGTCGGTCTTGAGCGGATCGTCGCCGCCGGCGACGGCGGCGTTGTTGACCAGGACGGTGGGCGGGCCGAGCGCGTCGGCGACGTGGGCGAGGGCGGCGTCGACCTCGGCGCCGCGCGAGACGTCGGCGACGGCGGCGGCGGTCTTGACGCCGAAGGATTCCGCCAGCTGCGCGGCGAGCGCTTCGGCGGCGGGCCGGTTGCGATCGAGGATCCCCACCGCCGCGCCGGCGGCGGCGAAACGCTTGCACGTCGTCTCGCCGATGCCGGAGGCGCCGCCGGTGACGAGGGCGACCTTGCCGTCGAGTCGCACGGCGGCCATCTTACTGAACCGCGGTCAGGCGAACGTCTTGTGGAAGATGATCCAGGCGGGCTGCTTCACGAAGCCCATAGCCTCGTTGATGCGGAGCATGGGGCGGTTGGCGGTGTCGTTGTTGGTGCGGATCTCGCGGTAGCCGTGCTCCCGGGCGTAGCGGACGCCGCGGACCTTGAGGGCCATGGCGATGCCCTTGCCGCGGTAGG
>DASTZM010000558.1:0-6173 GCA_035764305.1 Chloroflexota bacterium
GATGAGGCAGCCGGCCGCCGCCGCGGCCCAGCCAGTGACCAGCTCTAGCCCGTAGACGATCCACAGGTCTGGGGAGAGCCGCACGAACACCGCGGTCGCCGCCAGAAACGCGGCGACCGCGCCGGCGGAAGCAGCGAAGCCATGCCCGAGCGGCATCCGGCTCAGCGCGTGGGCGTACAGGAGCACCACCAGGACCGCCGCCAGACCGCCGCCGACGTAGCGCGGCGTGCCCTCCACCGCGATGAGGATGGCAATGAACAGCGCGGTGAGCACGTGAGCCCCGGCGCTGAGCGGTGCGGTCGCGCGTCGGTGGTAGCGCGTGCGGCTCACCCACGTGATCGCCAGGCACAGCGCGATGAGCGCGAGCCGCATCGCCCTGACCACCGGAAGCCACTCCGGCCGTCCGGCGGTGATCAGCGGGTCGACGACCGCCCCGACCGCCAAGAGGCCGGCGCCAAGCAGCCCTGCGACCTGGCCCGGACGGCGCCACTGGCCGTAGTGATGATCCTGGTATTCGCGCTCGATCGCCGCGCCGCGGAAGCGGAGCGTCAGCGGGTGCATCCGGTAGGCGTCGGCTGCCGCCCGGTGGCGCTCCATAGGCCGCTGTCACCGTACCGTCTTCAGACAGCAAGAAGCCCCTCCGCCGAGCGGCTGGAGGGGCTTCCTATCTGGACCTACTGGTATCCCGGCGGTCGGCGCGGAGCGGTCGATCCCGGGACTGCCCATCGTGGGCGGTCGCTCCCCGTTCACCTTCGCGGCGGCTGCGCGCGGGCAACAAGCTCTCAACCAGTACCCAACGCGGCCTCCATTCAGTGTGCGCACACTTCGTGGCGAGCGGCGCCCGCGCACCGCCCGGGAGCCCGTCTAACCGCGTCGCAGCGTTCTAATGGATTCCCGGTGAGCGCAGCCGCCCCGCCCATCACGGCCGCCGCGTTCCCGGTCGGCGTGTCACACCCCGGCGGCATCCTTGTGCCCCGCGACGCCACGCGACTTATCGGCCGCGAGCAGGAGGTACGAGAGGCGCGGCGGCTACTCCGGCGGGACGACGTTCGCCTCCTGGTTCTCACCGGTGCCCCTGGCGTCGGCAAGACGCGTGTGGCACGGCGCCTTGCCGTCACGCTGCACTGTGACTTTGCGGGCGGCATCTTTCTCACGAACCTCGAATCGGTCCACGATCCGGCGTTAGCCCTCTCTGCCGTCGCCGCGTCGCTAGGCGCGCGCGAGACCGACAGACGTTCCTTGCCCGAAGTGATAGCGCAGGAGCTGCGCGCCCGGACCGGAGCTGTGCTGCTCGTGTTGGACAATTTCGAACACCTCTTGCCGGCAGGCCCGGCGCTCACTGCGCTCCTCGCGGCCGCCCCGGACACGAAGGCACTGGTGACGAGCCGCACCGCCCTGTCGGTCTACGGCGAGTGGGAGCTTGTCGTGCCGCCTCTGGCCGTGCCGCCCCGCCCGGCGCCGGGGAGATCAGGCCCCACCGGCAAAGGTCTGGAACGTTCTCCGGCGGTGCAGCTTTTCGTCGAGCGAGCGAAGGCTAAGCGACCGGACTTCGCGCTGACGGCGGACAACGCCGCTGCGGTCGCCGAGATCTGCCGGCAGCTCGACGGCATACCACTGGCCATCGAGCTGGCGGCGGCGGTGACACGCCTGATGGCGCCGGACGCACTGCTGCGTCGCTGGGGTCGCCGGCTCCCGTCGCTCACCGGCGGGCCGAGTGACCAGGCCGCGCGACACCAGACGATGGCCGCCGCCGTGGCATGGAGCTACGACCTGCTGGACGAGCGGGAAGCGGTCTTGTTCCGACGCCTCGCCGTCTTCGCCGGCGGGCACTCGCTCGACGCTGTAGAGAAGGTCTGTACCGGCGGCCGCACCGCCGACGCTGGCCCCCCAAGCGCGCTGATGCAATCGGACCTTCTGGCCGCCGTGGCCGCGCTCGTCGATAAGAACCTGCTCCAGCGGGAGGATCCAAAGGACGTTCGCCAGGCCGCGCAGATCGGCGGCGAGCCGCGCTTCCGAATGCTTGAGATCATCCGGGAGTTCGCCGCTGAACGACTCGCCGCGAGCGGCGAGGACGACGAGGTGCGCGACCGCCACGCCGCGCTATTTCTGATCTTGGCCGAGCGCGCGGACGCGGAGTCGCTGGTCGCGCCGGAACGGGCGCACGAGCTGCTCGCCGAACTGGACCGGGAGCACGCGAACCTGCTCGAGGCGCTCCGCTGGCTCGGCCGCCGCGCGGAGACGGGTGAGGCGCTGCGTCTGGCAGATGCGCTGGGGTGGTACTGGAGCGTACGCGGCCACCTCACCGAGGGCCGCCAGCATCTCGTCACGGTGCTGGCCGTGTCAGGTGCGGCGGCGCCAGCCCCACTGCGCGCCAAGGCGCTCGCACGAGTCGCGGCGCTCGCCGCGGCGCAGGGCGACGACCGCACCGCTCAGAGTCTCTACGACGAGAGTCTCGCGCTGTGGCGCAGTCTGGGCAACCTTAGGGGTGCGGCAGGCGCGCTCCTGGGGTTGGGGAATGTCGCTCTCGAGCAGCGCAACCTGGAGGCGGCCAGCTCGCGCTTCCACGACGGCCTCGACGCGGCGCGATCGGCCGGCGATCTACGCAACGTGGCCGCCTTTCTCGAGCGGCTCGGCTCCACCGCGCGCTACCAGGGTGACCGCGCCGCCGCGCGCCGGCTGCTGCAAGAGAGTCTGGCGCTCCGCCGCGGGTTGCGAGACCGGCGCGGCATGGCCTGGTCGCTGGAGGGTATGGGCTGGCTCGCGCGCGATGAGCGTGACCTCGAAACCGCCCACCGACTCTGGGCGGAGTGCCTCGCGATCCGGCGTGAGCTCGGGGACCAAAGGGGGATCGCGAATGCGCTCAGCGGGCTGGCGTGGATCACCGCGGAGCAAGGTGACCACGTCGAAGCCAACGCACTTCTGGAGGAGAGCATCGCGCTCAAGCGGAGTCTGGGTGACACACGCGGCATCGTTTGGTCGCTCGGAACCCTGGCCCACATTGCTCTCAAGCAAGGCGACCACGCAGCGGCACGCCAGCGACTGGAGGAGCGCCTCGTCCTTGCGCGCGAGCTAGGCGACGCACGTGGCACGGCGTCGTCGCTGGCCCTCCTGGCCCACGAAGCGCTGCAGACCTACACCCACGGCGCGGCGCGACTGTATCTGCGGGAGAGCACGGCGCTTCGTCGGAACACCGACGATCCACACATCCTTGCCCAATCGCTGGTGCTCCACGCGCGGCTGACGGCAGCTGAGGGCGATCCCACATGGGCGTTGCGGCTCGTCGGAGCGGCGGAGGCCTTGTGCGCGCGGAGTGGCCGCCCGCTGCCGGAGCCAAGTCACGATGACCTCCAGTACGTACTGGAGACGGCGCGCCGCCAGCTGGGGCGAGTTGCCCAGTCGGCCGCCCTGGCGGAGGGGCGGGCGATGACCCTCGAGCAGGCCCTGGCATACGCGCTGGGTGAGGACACGTATGGCGCGCCCGCCCCGGCTTCGCACGAGGACGAGCATCGCTCGCCCCCGCGCCTCCAAGAGAGCTACCCGGCTGGTTTGACCGAACGTGAGGTGGAGCTGTTGCGCGTGCTGGCGGCGCATCCGGAGTGGTCCAACCGCCAGGCCGCACAGTCGCTCTTTGTGGAGACGGGCACGGTGCGCTCGCACCTGGACCACATCTACGCCAAGCTGGACGCGCACTCGCGCTACGAGGCGATCGTCAAGGCCCGGGACGCTGGCCTCGCGCTGTGACGCTGGCCACCTACCGCTGATGCCAGCGTAGTAGGCGCGTACGCGGCGGATACGCCGCGCGACGGATCGCGCCGGAGCGGTGACGTACGGGCGCGCGGAGTCCCTACGTTCCCGGCGCGTCCGACGCACGAGAGATACGTCCCGGCAACTACGTCACCGGCAGATGTGATCGGCGCCTGCGGGGCCCATTGTGTGGCGTGTCGGCCGAGCGGCACGACCGCGGCGCCGGCGCCGACCACACGACGGAACGAAGGGAGCCCGCGATGCCACGTATCACACGCGCTGCGCTGCTCGAGTCAGTCCTGGCGCTGGCCGCCGCATCGGTCCGCAGACCTGCGCCGGCGCAGGCGCTGTCTGCCAAGCCCAACATCGTGCTCTTCATCACGGATGATCAGGATGTTGCTTCCCTGCCCGCCATGGGCCGCCTATCCGGCTACGAGGAGGGGTCCTGGATCAGGCTAGACAACGCATTCGCCAACCACAGCCTGTGCTGCCCCTCCCGGGTCACGCTGCTCACGGGACTCCACTCTCACGTCCATGGGATCGTGAGGAACGATCTGGCGGATACCTTCGACGACTCCAACACCCTCGCGGTTTGGTTGAAGAACGGCGGTTACCGGACGGGGCTCATAGGCAAGTACCTGAACGGGTTCCCCTGGCAGAGGGGGAAGACATATGTCCCGCCGGGCTGGGACTACTTCACCACCTATGGCAACCCCGACCTCGTCACCAAGCTGGCGTCGGACTTTGTTGCCCAATCGACCGGCCCGTTCTTCCTGTACGTGTCCTACAACGGCCCGCACCAGCCCGCCCAGCCTCTGACTCGCTACCAGACCTCGGACGTGTACGTGCCTCCCGACTCGCCCAACTTCAACGAGGCAGACGTTTCGGACAAGCCAGGAGAGGTCCGTAACCTGCCGCTCTTGGACCAGCCAACCATCGATGCGTGGCACGCGGAACGCATCGCGTCGCAGCGCGAGCTCCTGGGCATAGACGAGAGCATGCAGAACGTGATTGGGGCGCTCAAGGCGAAGGGCGTCCTGGACAACACGATCATCTTCTTCACGGCAGATCACGGGTTCTCGTGGGGATCACACCGCCTGATCGGCAAGATCTGCCCCTACGAGGAGTGCAGCCGGGTTCCCTTCTTCGTTCGCTATCCCGGCCAGGCCGGCAGCCGCGTAGATCGGAGACTCGTGTCCATAGTGGACCTCGCTCCGACCATAGCCCAGCTCGCCGGCGTGACTCCGGGTGTGCCCCTCAATGGAAAGTCCATCGTTCCCGTCCTAACCAATGCCGCCGCTGCCTGGGACGATGCGGTGCTGCTTGAGGTTCCCGAGCGCTGGTTTGGGATTCGGACGCCTGGATGGAAGTACATCCAATACAACAACGGCAAGCAGGAGCTCTATGACCTGAACGCCGATCCCGCTGAGCTGACCAATCTCGCGGACGCTCCTCCCTACCTGACCAGGCTGAGCGAGCTCGCCCAGCGACTGCAGGCCCTGAAGGCGGCGAGCAGCAGCGGCCCGTCAGTCTCGATCAGCAACTACAAGGATGGAGCGCTGGTTCGTGGAACGAGGTCCGTAAAGATTGCGGTTGAGGGCATGGTGGTGCTGAGGGTCGATCTGCTGGCGGATCAACGCATCGTGGGGAGCACCAGCACATTTCCGTACGAGGTGTCCTGGGATACGAGATCGATGTCGGACGGCGGGCACACGCTGTCCGCCAGCGTCTACGACACCGCCGGGAGATCACAGACATGCCAGCCGGTGAGTGTGATCGTCGACAACACGCCGCCGACCGTTGCCATCACGTCGCCCGCGACGGGCGCCACTGTTGCGGGGTTGGTAGCCGTCTCGGTTACGGCGGCGGATGCTTCAGGTATCCGCGAAGTCAGTCTCTTCATAGACGGTGTTCGCAAAGCAACGACGACCACTAGTCCCTATGCGTTTGAGTGGGATACGACCACGGCACTCAACGGGAACCATGCGATCACCTCGAAGGCGATCGATAGAGCTGGCAACTCGCGCGCGTCATCGGTCGTCTCGGTGGTCGTACGCAACTGAGCTTGCGTTGCGGTCGCCCGGGAATGGCTCATCGGCACGCGCACCCGCGGTAGATCTGCCCCGCAGGTTCCCCTCGCCCGGCGGCGCGGTGGTGTCGATCACGATCCTGTCGACGTGGACCACCAGACCCAGTAGGTTGAGGTCAATCGGCCCCTGGCGTACCGCTTTCCATATTGCCAAGGCACGCCAGCAGAGACGTCGTGGTGCGCGAAGCCCCCGGCGGACGCCGCCGGCCCCGCGTAGAGATCCGGTGGAGGCGCCGTGACTCAGGGTTTTCCCCGGATGTGCCCAACAACCGCGACCGCCAAATCCGGGACAGAGGTGAGAGCAATAGCGAAACGATGGGCCGCGAGGCTGATGCTCGCC